>USMA01000116.1 GCA_900555765.1 uncultured Collinsella sp. | reverse complement strand
GGCATCGAGGCAATTCCGCAGAGCGGTTTTGTGCACCGCGGACTCGAGAAGCTCACCGAAAAGCGCGATATGCATCAGTTTGGCTACATTGCCGAGCGCATCTGCGGCATCTGCGCCGTGGGCCATAGCTGCGGCTATGCCAGCGCCTGCGAGCGCATGCTCGACATCGAGGTGCCCGGCCGCGTGCAGTATATCCGCACCATTTTGCATGAGCTTTCGCGCATTCACTCGCATCTGCTGTGGCTGGGCCTGCTCGCCGACGCCTTTGGCTTCGAGGCGCTGTTCTATCGGTCATGGACCCTGCGCGAGCAGATACTCAAGATTTTTGAGAGCACTTGCGGCGGGCGCGTGATTCTGTCGATTAACGAGATCGGCGGCCTTAAGCACGATATCGAGGACTCCGAGCTGGCGGGCATTGTCCAGACGCTCGATGCCATGCGTCCTGACTACGAGGCCCTGGTGCATACGTTTTTGGACGACAGCAGCTGCGGCGAGCGCCTGCATGGCGTGGGCGTGATTAGCAAGAAAGACGCGCTGGAGCTTTCGATGGTCGGCCCGTTCGGTCGCGCCTCGGGCGTGGACTACGACGTGCGCATGTTTGGCGATGGTGCCTATGCGGACCTGGCTGCGTTTGAGCCCATCGTTGCTACCAATGGCGATTGCTATGCCCGCTGCCAGGTGCGTTGCGCCGAGGTCACGCAGGCCATGGACATCATTAAGGAGCTTGTGGGCAAGATTCCGCACGACGGTATCGGTGGGCGCACCAAGCTTACGCCGGCCGACGGCGCGCGCGGCGAGGTTGTGATTGAGCAGCCGCGCGGCGAGGCGTATTACTATGTGCGCGGCAACGGCACCAAGAACCTGGACCGTTTCCGCGTGCGCACGCCGACGTCGCAGAACTTGGCGGGTCCGACGCATGCGCTGCAGGGCGTACTCCTTGCCAACGTTCCCATGATTATCCTGACCATCGACCCCTGCATTAGCTGCACGGAAAGGTAGGTGCGGCATGAGTTTGCTGACATTTGCCAAGACGGCCTTGGGCTCTATGGTCAAGCAGCCGGTCACGGTGTGCTATCCGCAGGAGAAGCTCGCGGCGCCCGAGCGCTTGCGCGGGCATATCGTCAACGACATGGACGTGTGCATTTGCTGCGGCATGTGTGCGCGTCGCTGTCCGGCGGGCGCGCTCGCGGTCGATCGCAAGGGAGGAACGTGGTCGATCGACCCGTATGCCTGCGTGGTGTGCGGAGAGTGCATCGAGAGCTGCCCCAAGCACTGCCTGACTATGGACACCGCTCGTACTCCAGTTGCGGCGGACAAGACTCCCACAGTAGAAACCAAGCCGGAGTAGCGTGAAGACGGGGCCGGTGGGGCAAAAATGCCCCACCGGCCCCGCGCTTAAACGCGCGGTTGTGCCGTCGCGAACAAAACTATGCCGGATTACGGGGCTGGATAGCGAATCTCCGACCATACAGAAAATCGCAAAAACAAAACCGCAGGTAGAACGCTTGCGGTTTTTCATGAAAAGCGGCTATGGTCGGGGGTATCGAGTCAAACGTAGTAGATGGCCCGATTTCGTGGCGAGCGTTACCAACTGGTCCCCCGGAGACGGAGGAAAACGGATCATTTTGACCTGTTGGCTCCGAGTCGCACCCGTTTTCCTGCGAAAACTTTCGTGTCTCAACTTCGGTGAGACATTTGTCTCACGCCCAAAATCAAATCTGGAACGTGTGTCACCTGCCCTAATTGTGTCTCATTTCGTAACTTTAGGCTGATGCAAGGTTTGAGACAGTGAGAAGGGAGACGCGATGAGTAAGTACACGAGGGGTCTCTTGGCGGTGATACTGGCCGTAGTGCTGGTGTTGCCAGCCGCAGCATTCGCCATGCTGCCCGAGGCCAACGCCAGGTCCAGCACGGGAATGGACGGACCGATAATGACCGGAAAGGTCGTCGACCCCGATACCAGCGGACGCTGGGAAATCTGGGCGGCAGGCCACGGCGGCAATAAGGTAACGACCCAAAACGTCGGCCGAATCTGGACCGATAAGACGGTCAAGGCAACCGGGGAAAACGAAGAGTCGGACTTTTTGACCACGCTTTCGGCGATGTCCTCGACGTCTAATTCAACCGTGACAGTCACCACGCCACTTGACATCGTGATGGTGTTGGATGCCTCCGGCTCGATGGATGATCCTATGGGTGGCGGAGATCGCACCAAGCGTATCGATGCACTGAAGAGCGCTGCGAACAGCTTTATCAATACCATCGCCAAACAAAACGAGGCTATCGAGGGCGTTGATAGGCAGCATAGGGTTGCCATTGTTAAGTTTGCGGGTGATAAGACTGATAAGGTCGGCAATGACACGTACTATCAAGGCCAATACAAGTACAACCACTCGCAGGTAATGAAGGGTTTGACCGATTGCTCCGGCGGCAACGTGAAAGCTCTTAAGGATACAGTTGCTGGAATCAAGCCAAGCGGTGCTACGCGTGCCGACTATGGTCTGGAACTGGCCGGGGATATCACTTCTGGTCGCGCAGATGCCAAGAAGATCGTTGTGTTCTTTACCGACGGCAAGCCAACGAGCTACAGCGAGTTTGATTCTGGCGTCGCCGATGCTGCCGTGACGGCTGCCAAGAACATGAAGGACAGCAAGGCCACCGTTTATACCATCGGCATCTTTAGTGGAGCGGACCCCGCTGCCGATCCCTCGAAAAAGGGGACAAGCGACGTCAACAAGTTTATGCACGCCGTGTCGAGTAATTATCCCGATGCCACGTCGTATGCGAGCGACGAGCTTGGCACACGCGCGGAAAACTCCGACTACTACAAGTCGGCGACCAATGCTGAAGAGCTCAAGAAGGTCTTCGACGACATCTCACAGGCCATCACATCGGAGCCGCCTTATCCGACCGAAATCCATAAGGGCTACGACGAGACCAAGTCCGGCTACATCACGTTTACCGACGAGCTGGGCGACTTTATGCAGGTCGACGGATTTACCGAAGTCGTCATCAACGGCATGTCGTTTACCAAGGCGAGCAAGACGGTCAACAAAGAAACCAATACCGACACCTACGAGTTTTCCGGCAAGGCAAAAGACCTGCTCATCACCGTGCAGCGTGCTGGCGATGACAATCCCCGGAAGGGCGATATCGTAACGGTTAACATTCCTGCGTCGTTGATTCCGCTGAGTCACTTTAAGACCGTAGACGGCAAGCTTTCGGTCGACAACGTTAAGCCCATTCAGGTGAAGTATGCCTCGAGCGTGAAGAGCGCCGCACTTGACAACCTGTTTACGCCCGAGAAGGTAGCAGGGCTCAAGAACTACATCGAGCATAATACGACTGTCGTTGACGGCACCAAGACCGTGAGCTTCTACGCGAACAAGTGGAGCGGTGGTGCGCTGGGTGATACGGTTGCGACCTTTGAGCCGGCCGACACCAACCGCTACTACTACTTCCAGAAGCAGACTCCCATTTACGCGGATAAGGACTGCACGCAGCCTGCAAAGAATTCGCTGGCAGATACTGGCACCTATTACTACAAGGATGAGTTTGAGGAGCGGGGCTCGAACGGCGAGGCCAAGCCCGCCACTGCTGTCATCGAGTTTGTCGGCGGCGACGCAGCGAAGTTTGACGGCGCTCTTGTTGCCGACGAGGACGGCAACCTTTCGTTTAGCGTGGGAACCGCGCGTTTGGCCTTTATCGATGAGCTCCACACTACCAAGGGCAGCGTGGGCGGCAACAGCACTGGTACCGCGACCGACGTTCTCAACCCCAAGTGGAACAACGTGTCTGCCAAGGCGACCGCGACGCATGTCAATTCCTACCTGGGCAACAACGGCAAGATCAGCTTTGCGTATGACATGACGCCGGCAATGGTGAACACCAAGGCCAGCTTTGGCCTGACCAAGGTGCGCAAGGGTCGCGACTGGACGAATGCTGACGCGGTTGAGTTTGGCCTGACATCCGAGAGCGGCGCCCCGATGCCTGCGGCTAGGACTGCGACCGTGCGCAAGGCTGACCTGGACCAGGGCAAGGCTGCCATCGACTTCGGCACGATCGAATACACCGAACCTGGCACGTACGTCTACAAGGTCAGTGAAAAGCATGCCGGGACCACGATTGACGGCATCGCCTACAGCAAGAACGTCGCGGAGATCACCGTGACGGTAGCGCCCGACAAGAAGGGTGAGCTGAGCGCTGGCGTGAAGGTGACCTCGGGCGAGACCGAGTTCAAGAACGTTTACGCCACGAATCCTGTTGAGTCCAGCGTCACCGACCAGATTACCGTGACCAAGTCTCTGACCGGGCGTGACCTTACGGCCGACGAGTTCAGCTTTGAGCTGCTCGAAATCATTGACAAGGAAGTTAAGCCTGTCGAGACCGTTAAGAACGCCGCCGACGGCAAGGTGACGTTCAGTGCCATCAAGTACACCGAGATCGGCCAGCACACCTACAAGCTGCATGAGGTTAAGGGCAACGCCGGCGGTATTGACTACGATGACGCGGTCTACACCATCGTGACGACCATCGCCGATAACGGCAAGGGCCAGCTGGTTGCCACGCACGAGCTGAAGGACGCCAAGGACGTTAAGAAGATTGAGTTTAAGAACTCCTACAACGTGACCCCCAAGAGCTCCAGCGTCACCGACAAGATCAAGGCGACCAAGGTTCTGGCCGGCCGCGACCTCAAGGCCAGCGAGTTCTCCTTCGAGCTCGTCGAGGGCGACAAGGTTGTCGCTACCGGCAAAAACGCCGCTGGTGGCAAGATCACGATGAGCGAGATTACCTACAACGAGCCCGGCAAGCACACCTACACGCTGCGCGAGGTCAACGGCGGAACCACCAGCAAGGGCATCTCCTAAAACTCAACAACCTACACCGTCGAGCCCACCATAACCGACAAAGAC
>USMA01000115.1 GCA_900555765.1 uncultured Collinsella sp. | reverse complement strand
CCCTCGTTTTCCGGCGGCACGGTATAACGCAAAACGGTCACAGTACCGCCCTCCTTAAAGCCTATATGAGGGTATTATACCACAAAACGCCCTGTGATGCAAACCCCAATGTCTGGCAGAAAGGTACGCTGCAACAGCAAACGGCCCTCCCGGAGGAGAGCCGTTTGTGTTATTTCTGTGATTGCAGCTCCGCGGCGCGCTCCAGCACGGGCCGGAGATACTGCCCCGTGAAGGAGTGCGGGGTCTGCGCGACCTCCTCCGGGGTGCCGGTGGCGACGATGGTGCCGCCGCCGCTGCCGCCCTCGGGGCCGAGGTCGATGATATAGTCGGCGCGTTTGATGACGTCGAGATTGTGCTCAATGACGATGACCGTATTGCCCGCATCAACGAGCTTATCCAGCACCTTGACCAGGCGGTGGACATCGGCCACATGCAGGCCGGTGGTAGGCTCGTCGAGGATATAGACGGTCTGCCCGGTATCGCGGCGGGCCAACTCATTGGCCAGCTTGACGCGCTGCGCCTCACCGCCCGAAAGCGTCGTGGCTGCCTGACCCAGCTGGATGTAGCCAAGGCCGACCTCCTGCAGCGTTTGCAGCTTGCGCGCGATCTTCGGAATGTTGGCGAAAAATACGCAGGCCTCCTCCACCGTCATGTCCAGCACGTCGGAGATGGTCTTGTCCTTGTACTTGACCTCGAGCGTTTCACGGTTGTAGCGCTTGCCCTTGCAGACGTCACAGGGCACGTAAATATCCGGCAGAAAGTGCATTTCAATCGTCAGGATGCCGCCGCCTTCGCAGGCCTCGCAGCGTCCGCCCTTGACGTTGAAGCTGAACCGGCCGGGGCCGTAGCCGCGCATTTTGGCATCCTGCGTGTTGGAAAACAGCGTGCGGATGTCGCCAAACACGCCTGTGTAGGTGGCCGGGTTGGAGCGCGGCGTGCGGCCAATCGGCGACTGGTCGATATCGATAACCTTATCGATACACTCGATGCCCTCGATTTTCTTATATGGACCCACAGGGCGCGTCGAACGGTGAATGGCATTCGTAAGGGCAGGCGCAATGGTGTCGGTAACCAGGGAGCTCTTGCCCGATCCCGCCACGCCGGTAACAACCGTAAGCGTACCAACCTCGCTCTTGGCAGTAACGTTTTTGAGGTTGTTGGCTCGAGCGCCCGTATTTTTAAGGCAGCCGCGACCGGGCTTGCGCCGTTCATCAGGCACCCGGATCATTCGTTTGCCGGTCAGATAAGCGCCCGTCATCGACTCAGGACACGCCATGATATCGGCAGGCGTTCCCGCCGCGACTACGTGTCCGCCGTTGACGCCGGCGCCGGGCCCCATGTCGATCACGTAATCGGCGGCACGGATTGTATCCTCGTCGTGTTCGACGACGATAACGGTATTGCCGATATCGCGCAGGCGCTCGAGCGTCTTGATCAAGCGCTCGTTGTCACGCTGATGAAGACCGATCGAGGGCTCGTCCAGAATATAGAGCACGCCCATGAGACCCGCGCCGATCTGCGTTGCCAGACGAATACGCTGCGCCTCGCCACCGGAAAGCGTCGCCGAGGCACGATCGAGTGTCAGATAGTCGAGTCCAACATCGACCAGAAAACGCAAGCGCTCCAGGATTTCCTTGACGATGCGGCCGCCGATAAACTGTTGGCGCTCGGTGAGTTCCAGGCCCTCAAAAAACTCGAGCGACTCGCGGCACGACAGGCAGCAAACCTCATAAATGGACTTGCCGCCCACGGTGACGGCGAGCATCTCAGGGCGCAAACGAGCGCCGTGGCAGCTCGAGCACGGCTCCTCGCGAATGTACTTCTCCAAGCGCGCCTTGGTGTTCTCGTTGGTTGTCTCGGTATAGCGCTCGTACAGGATGTTGCGAACGCCCGAAAACTTGGTATCCCACTGGCTGCGACGTCCGTCGAGCTTTTGGTAGTCGACCGAGATCTTCGTATCGCCCAGGCCATCCAAAAATGCACGACGCACGCGAGGGGGCAAGTCCTCCCACGGCGTATCGGCGCTCACCTTAAAGTGTTTGCAGACCGCAGCAAAAATCTGCGGATAGTAGTTCGAATTGCCAAACAGGCTACCAAAGACTCCATCGGCAATGGACTTCGAGGGATCCTCAATCAGCGCCTCGGCATCAACGGTTTTCTTAAAGCCCAGGCCATCGCACTCGGGGCACGCGCCATAGGGCGCGTTGAACGAGAAATCACGCGGCTGCAGGTCATCGATGGAGTGTCCATGCTCCGGGCACGCTAACGCCAGCGAATACTCCAGCAACTCGCCTTCGGTCCCCTCGGGAGCGTCGCGGTCGGGCAGCAAGTATACGTTCACATTGCCGTGCGCCAGCGCAGTCGCCTGTTCAACGGACTCGGCAATACGGCCCAGCGAGTTCTCGCGAATCACGATGCGGTCGACCACGACCTCGATATCGTGCTTGAACTTCTTGTCCAGATCGATCGGATCGTCGAGCGAGCGCACTTCACCGTCGACACGCACGCGGCTAAAGCCCTCGGCGCGAAGGTCCTCAAACAGCTTGGTGTACTCGCCTTTTCGCCCGCGCACCACCGGTGCCAGCACAAACGCGCGACGGCCCTCCCCCGCCGCCAAGACCTTGTCGGCAACCTGGTCGGTCGTCTGGCGCTCAATGACGCGGCCGCATTCGGGACAGTGCGGGGTGCCCACACGGGCGAACAGCAGGCGCAGATAGTCATAAATCTCGGTTACGGTGCCAACCGTCGAGCGAGGGTTTTTAGACGTCGTCTTTTGGTCGATCGACACCGCCGGCGAAAGGCCGTCGATTGAATCCAAGTCGGGTTTGTCCATCTGGCCCAAGAACTGGCGCGCATAGCTCGAAAGGCTCTCGACGTATCGACGCTGGCCCTCGGCATAGATAGTGTCAAATGCCAGCGAGCTCTTGCCCGAGCCAGAAAGACCGGTAATGACCACGAGTTGGTCACGCGGAATGGAAACATCGATATCGCGGAGGTTGTGCTCACGAGCGCCGCGAATAACGATAGAAGAATCAGACATGGAAGCTCCTTGCCTCCTATTGCATCGAATCATACTGCCGATGAGTTTAGCGCACTCGACGCGCACAGATGTTCGTAATACAAGATTCGCAGACCTTTAGCTTTGCGTATCGGGTGCTTTGTTTCTCGAAATACCGTGGAGAGGTTACAGTAATCTAATACTGAACTTAGTTTGCTGTAACAGAGGAACGTCCATGACCGAAGATATCCCCCTTGAAATCACTTCGAGCGACATGGCAAATCTGCCCATATTCATCGCCGTCCTTATCGTTGCCACCGTCGTCGTGCGCGTGTATTTTTCAATCAAACACAATGAAAAGCCGCCCATTGCCCGCGTCTTTTGGTGCGCGACGCTCCTCATCCCGCTCGGCGTGGTAACTGCATGGATTACGAATCAATTGCTCGTAAATGAGGACAGTTCCCTATGGGTCCTTTCTTATTCGGCGCTCGGTGCTGCCGCCGTCATACTTCTTGTCGAACCCTTGGTTTCGGGACTTATCGACCAAACCGATCTTGCGACGGGAACGGTTGCCTGTATTTGCCGTGACATCCTTGTCATCGCCGCTGTTTCAGCGCTCTCGTTCGTTTCACTCGAAATTGCCTGTAACGAAACGTTCTATCGCATTCCCGCCAACTCATTCGGGTTTTCCGTCGGGCTGCTCGCGACGGTTCTGCTCTCCCTTTATTTGCTGGGACAGCGTCATGGAGGCGTCATGGCCCTCGTGCCCGTCGCCTGTTGCATCCTTGGCATTGCCGAGCACTTCGTCATAACGTTTAAAGGCGAGGCCATCCTGCCAAGCGATATCTTGGCCCTTGGCACCGCAATGGAAGTGAGCGAGGGATACGAGTTTACCTTTACCGCCGGAATCGTAACCTCTCTCGCCCTGCTGGAGATTTCCCTGGGGCTTCTTTCGCCTATCCGACCGAGAAAGCTCCGTACGCCCACCCATGTCTTCCCCGCAATCGCCGCCAACCTCTGCGCTTTTCTGCTAGTGACCGTTGTGGGGCGCTCGGGCTTTTCCAGCATCGACTTGGAGCAGGCGCTGAATTTTGGATTTGACCGTTGGCAGCCCATCACCACGTATGCGTCTCAGGGTTTTATCACTTCGTTCACCGAAATGGTCAACGAGTTGCCCATTGAGAAACCCGAAGACTATACGCCCGATGAGGCGCAGAGCATCGAGCAGGAGCTCGCCGCCACCTACGACAGCACGTATGGCTCGAGCGAGCAGCGCGCGGCGGCCGTTGCCCAGTTCAATAAAATCAAGCCGACGATTGTTGCAGTCATGAACGAGAGTTTTAGCGACCTTTCGTGCTTTGAGCAGCTCCAGGCGGCCGGGTACACCGGCCCCGCATTCTACAACTCGCTTCCCGACACACTTGTTCGCGGCACCATGCTCGCTTCGGTCGCCGGTGGCGGAACGGCGAACTCCGAATTCGAATTTTTAACCGGAGCGACAACGGCCTTTGTCGGATTGGGCAAAATCCCCTATCAGCTGTATCAGATGAATGGCGTCAACAGCCTGGCAAAGGACCTTAAAGAGCTTGGGTATACCGCTACGGCTATGCACCCGCAAAACCCCGTCAACTACCATCGAGATAAAATCTATCAGCAGCTGGGCTTTGGAGACTTTCTTTCAATCGGCGATTTCGAAGGTGCGCCCTGTTACCATGCCGGCGTATGCGACTACGCCACATACGACAAGCTACTCGCCCTGCTTAGAACCGAAGAAGCCACGCAGTTCATCTTTGACGTCACGATGCAAAATCACGGCGGCTACGACTATGGCACCGTTCCCGCCGAGGAGCTGACAAACTATTGGGTCGAGGGAGCCAGCGAGGATGCCAATAGCGCGCTCAACACCTATCATACCAGCAACAACGAATCCGACCGGGACCTCGAG
>USMA01000114.1 GCA_900555765.1 uncultured Collinsella sp. | reverse complement strand
CCAGCCAGTGAGTTCATGATTATGATGGGTGACATGGCGCTGCCCGCGCAGGCGCCGGCGCTCATACCGGAATCGCCGTCCGATGCGTTGGCAAGGGTTAGCACGACGAAGATGAACAGGCCGACGCCCGCAATGCTCGGGATGAGCGTGCGAGCGATGGCGAGCTCGGACATAAAGGCGCGTTTCATTTTGAAGCCCCTTTCAGCGTGAGGCGAAGATAGTCGTCAATGGTTACCCGATCGCAGGGAATCTCGGGAAAGGCCTCGAGCGTTTCGCGACGGTTGGGCACGAGCACGTCCACGCTGTAGGCGTGGCGGGCGGCATGGGCACCTTCGACGCAAGCCATAAGCTCGGCGGCCTGCGCTTGGGTGCAGTGGGCGATGCCGGCGCGGTCGGTAATGTCCTCGCGCGGCAGGTCAAACACAATCGAGCCGTTATCGATGCAGATGACGCGGTCGGCGGCGCGATCGAGGTCGGACGTAATGTGGCTCGAGAGCAGCACGCTGTGCTGGCCGTCGGCGACAAAAGCAAGCAGCTCATCGAGCAGTTCCTCGCGCGCCATGGGATCGAGGCCCGCGGTGGCTTCGTCCAAAAGGAGTAGCTTGGCATTATGGCTGAGTGCACAGGCAAGCTGCAGTTTCATGCCCATGCCGCGGGAGAGGTCCTTGACCTTTGTCTTGGGATCGAGGCCAAATCGGTCGATGAATCCGGCGAACGTTTTGCGGTCCCACGTGGGGTACGCCTGACCTACGAGTGCCTCGATCTGGCCCACCTTGAGCGTTGAAGGGAAGGGGCATGTGTCCAGGACGTGACCGACGCGGGAGCGCAGGCAGCGCTGTGTCTCATCGGGCGCGTCGGCGCCACAGCGCTGCCCAAACAGGCGCACCTCGCCGGCATCGAGCTTTATAAGCCCGAGCGCGGCTCGAATCGTCGTTGTTTTGCCAGCACCGTTGGCACCAACAAAGCCGACGATCTGGCCAGGCTCCACGGCAAGCGTGACGTCGCGCAGCGAAAAGCGGTCGCTTACAGCGCGTGAGATGCCTTTGAGTTCAAGCAAGTTTTGCATGGTATAGCCTTTCTTGCAGATGGCTACTGCATGGTTTCGGGGGCCACCAGGTCGAGCATCTCGTGCAGTTTGTCGCGCGTGACGCCCAGGGTTTCGGCTTGGCTCGCCGCTTTCGCAAGCAGCTCTTCGATATGGCAGAGCTGGTTTTCGCGCAAAAGCTCCTGGTTGCCCTCGGCGACAAAACAGCCCTTGCCCTGCACGGTGTAGATAAACCCGAGCTGCTCCAGGTCGGCGTAGGCGCGCTTGGTGGTGATGACGCTCACGCCAAGATCGCTCGCGAGTGCACGGATGCTGGGGAGTTTGGCTCCCGCAGCGAGCGTGCCCGATAAGATCTGAGCTTTGACTTGCGAGGTTATCTGCTCGTAGATGGGCTTGTCGCTCGAATTGGATAGGATGATGTCCACAGCGGCTCCTTAGCTGTTGGGCTACACGTGTATATAACCGGTAAGCACAGTATATATACACTATGCACAGTTATGCAAGAGGTAAATACGGATTGGGCCGGCTACCCAGGTCCCAACTGATGAATTTGTCCTGATAGGCGCTCTAGAGCGGGATTTCGCGGCTACAATAGGGCGGTTACATCGACGTAATGCACTCAATGCAAGAAAGGATCCGCATGGCAAGCCTGTCGGATGAAATCTCGTCGCGCCGCACATTCGCGATCATCAGCCACCCGGACGCCGGTAAGACCACGCTTACCGAGAAACTGCTGCTCTATACCGGCAGCATTCAGACCGCCGGCTCGGTCAAGGGCAAGAGCTCGGCCAAGCATGCCGTCTCGGACTGGATGGACATCGAGAAGGAGCGCGGTATCTCCGTTACCTCCTCGGTGCTGCAGTTCACCTATAACGGCGCCTGCGTCAACATCCTCGATACCCCCGGCCACCAGGACTTCTCGGAGGATACCTACCGTACCCTTATGGCTGCCGACGCCGCTGTCATGGTTATCGACGGCGCCAAGGGCGTCGAGGCCCAGACCAAGAAGCTCTTTAAGGTCTGTACGCTGCGCCACATTCCCATCTTCACCTTTGTGAACAAGCTCGACCACGAGGCTCGCGATCCGTTTGAGCTCATGGAAGAGATCGAGAACGTTCTGGGCATCAACTCCTATCCCATGAACTGGCCGATCGGCAGCGGCCGCAATTTCCGCGGCGTGTTCGATCGTCAGACCCGTCGCGTTATCGCCTTTGAGGGCGACGGCCACGCCAACGCCACCAAGAAGGTCGCCGAGGTCGAGGCCGAGCTGGGCGACCCCGCCATGGACGAGCTTATTGGCGAAGAGAACCATAAGAACCTGATGGACGACATCGAGCTGCTCGATGGCGCTGGCGACGAGCTCGACTTGGATGCTGTGGCCTGCGGCAAGCTGAGCCCGGCGTTCTTTGGCTCGGCGCTCACCAACTTTGGCGTGGAGCCCTTCCTCAAGGAGTTCCTGCGTTTGGCCCCGACGCCGCGCGCCTATACCGATACGCTCACCAGCGAGCTGGTCGATCCCTGCCGCGACGACTTTAGCGGCTTCGTGTTTAAGATCCAGGCCAACATGGACAAGAACCACCGCGACCGCATCGCCTTTGTGCGCATTTGCTCGGGCAAGTTCGAGCGCGGCATGGACGCCTTCCACGTGCAGGGCAACCGCAAGCTCAAGCTTGCTACGGGCACGTCGATGATGGCCGATGACCGTGCCATCGTGGACGAGGCGTACGCGGGCGATATCGTGGGCCTGTTCGATCCGGGTATCTTTAGCATCGGCGACACTGTGTGCTCCGGCAAGCGCCACGTGCAGTATCCGCAGATCCCGACGTTTGCCCCCGAGATGTTCGCTCGCATTACGCAGGTCGACACGCTCAAGCGCAAGCAGTTCGTTAAGGGTATGGAGGAGCTTGCCCAGGAGGGTGCCATCCAGATCTTCCGCGAGCTGGGTGCCGGCATGGAGAGCGTCATCGTGGGCGTGGTCGGCGTGCTGCAGTTTGAGGTACTCGAGCGCCGCCTCAAGGCCGAGTACCGTGTTGAGGTTCGTCGCCAGCCACTGCCCTATACGGACATCCGCTGGATCCAGAACGACCCCGACACCATCGATATACCGGACCTTTCGCTCACGCGCGACACCCTGCGCGTCGAGGACATGCGCGGCGGTAAGCTGCTGCTGTTCACGAGCCCGTGGAACGTGGATTGGGCAACTGACCACAACCCCGACCATATCCTGTCGGAGTTTGGCAACGCGGCCTTTTAACGCATCGGCGCTGTGGCCCTGCGGGGCTGCCGCGCCATTTACTTGCCTGAAGCCGTGTGAGCGGCTATCATACCCACCGTCGTCTCAAGACCGAGACGTCCGAGCAGTTCGGGTCCGATATCCTGCTCGTTAAACCTAAAACCAAAGGAGTACATAATGATCAAGAAGGTCATAGAGGACTACAAGGTCCTGTTGCGGAGCATTCCCGCGGCAACGGTTTCGCTGTTTTTCGTGAGCGTCATCATGATGAACCTGCTGGCCAACAAAGAGCTTATCAGCCTGCCGTATCTGGCACTCGATTGCGGCTTTGTGGTGAGCTGGGTTTCGTTTTTGTGCCAGGACATGATCTTCAAGCGCTTTGGCGCCAAGGCATCCATCAAAATCTCTATCCTCGCGCTGCTGGTCAACCTGGCCGTGAGCCTGTGCTTTTGGGCATGCTCGCTCACGCCCGGCATGTGGGGCGCCTACTACGACACGGGCATGATCGAGGTCAACACCGCCCTTAACGCCACCATCGGCGGCACCTGGTACGTGGTGCTGGGCTCTTCGCTTGCCATGCTCGTTTCTGCCGTGGTTAACTCCACGCTCAACCAGTCGCTCGGCCGTATGCTCAAGAAGAATAACTTTGCGAGCTTTGCCTTCCGTTCCTATGTGTCCACGGGTGTTGGCCAGTTTATCGACAACCTGGTCTTTGCCATTGTGGTGAGCCACACGTTCTTTGGCTGGACCTGGGTGCAGGTTCTTATGTGCTCGCTGACGGGCGCCGTCGCCGAGCTGCTGTGCGAGGTCTTCCTGAGTCCCGTGGGCTACAAGGTCGTGCGCGGCTGGGAGCGCGAGAATGTGGGCTCCGAGTACCTCGAGCGCCACGCAACCGCCTAAGGAGCAAGTATGCGGGTTTTGATCACGGGCGCTTCGGGCGGTATCGGAGCCGCGTGCGTGCAGCGCTTTTTGGATGAGGGCCACGAGGTCGTGGGCTTTGATCTGCTGCCGTCTGCGATCGAACACGAGCGCTACCTCCATCTGATTGTTGATGTCCGCGAGCCGGACTCGTTTCCAAGCGACCTTGAGCCCCAGGTGATCGTGAACGTTGCCGGCACGCAGGATTCGGCCGACGACATCGCCGCCAACCTGCGTGGCACCTATAACGTGACCGAGCGCTACGCCTTTGTGGAAGAGGGGCTTGCCGCCAAGCCGGCGCCGGCTATCAAATCCGTGGTCAATGTGGGGTCGGCGAGCGGGCATACGGGATCGGAGTTTCCCGCCTATGCCGCTAGCAAGGGCGGCGTTATCGCCTACACCAAGAACCTTGCAAACCGCTTGGCACCGCAGGCCATCGCCAACAGTGTGGACCCGGGCGGCGTTATCACGCCGCTCAACCGTTGCGTGATGGAAGACGAGCACCTGTGGAACCAGATTATGGAGCTCACGCCGCTTAAACGCTGGGCCACCGCCCAAGAGATCGCCGAGTGGATCTACTTTGTGGGCGTGACCAACCGGTTTATGACCGGACAGAGTCTGTTGATCGATGGCGGCGAGGCCGGCCGCATGCAATTTATTTGGCCCGAATAGGAAGCGCGCCCGATGGAAAGCCGTCGGGCGCGATTATGATGTATCGATTTTTAGCCGAGGCAAGTCCAGTTGACGGGGAACGAGCCGT
>USMA01000113.1 GCA_900555765.1 uncultured Collinsella sp. | reverse complement strand
AAGACGACTTCGATGGATTCAGGAAATGCGATGATAGCCGACTTGCGGACGGGCTGATTGGCGGCGGCAGCTTCGATGTTCGCAGCGTCGATGACCTCTGTGTGGTCGAGCGCGGCAAGCACGCAGCAGTTACCTTCATCGATCTCTTGAGGATCAGCAAGCCCCAGACTGTCCGCGAGCTCGGGATCGTTTGGATCGGTAGCGGGCTCATCCGGTGCTTCGAAAGAAGCTGGGACGCTGTTTGTCGGCGACGGCGTGTCGCCCGCACTTGCTTCTTTATCCGCGCTCTCTTCTTGTATGGTTGCGTTGATGGGTTCGTCGTTTGAGGGGAGCGTCTTGGCGTCAAGCGCGGAGGGGAGAATTCCGATGGCTCCGGATCCGTTCCACTCCATTTCGAGAAGCGCCGGGTCGGCAAGAATGCGTTGCCTGCATTGCGCGTGGGCATCGATCTCAATAGGGCCTGCCTCCGTCCCGCGCGTAAGGCTGAGAGATCCGGCTGGCTTCTCGAAATGAGCGTCTGTGTCTTTGGCGCTGACGGCGTAGAACAGCAGGGACGCTTCTCCCGCCGCGATGGCATCGGTGCCGGCTTTGGTCAGCCGCAACGATGCCGTGAATGAGAGGGTGGGCTGCGTGTCGTCTGCATTCGCGGCGGCGCAGCCCAGACATATACCGCCTCCTTTCTCAAAAAACGTACCGTCGAAGGCGACCTTCGCTCCGTTCGCCGAGTCATCGACCGAAGCGATGTCGATGCGCAACTCCAAATCGCACGGATCGCCATCTGCATCGAACACAACCGAGCGCCACGTGCAGACGGCACACCCCGCCTGGGAGCCGTTTGCCTTGTTCGAACGATTGATATCCACGACTATCGAGCCGTCCGTATTACGACGAAGGCATCCCGAGGTTGAGATTGCGGCCTGTGCGATCGAAAAACGCTTGCACGCAATGGCGCTCGACGGATTTGGTGCGGAGCTTAGGGCTGCTGGTAAGGAGTCTGCCATGACGGGAGTCGCCCAAGCGGCGACAGGCGTTCCGGTTGCGAGCGCGCCGCAGAGTGCGACGACGGGCAAAAGGTTCTTCGATGCCATGGGGTCTCCTTAGCTAATTTAGTGCGGCCTGTCCGTGTTTTGTTTCTGGCTGCGTTTGATGTGCAGACCGAGGCCAGCGGTCCCCGCGCCTGCTGCTGTGGCGCCTGCTGCCAAGAGCCATCGTCTGTCGCCTGTCTGCGCCAACGGTTCTTCGCGGTCGCCGCGGTCGAGCTCCGAGAGGTCGACCGTCACTTGCGTGGCGGCCTGCGCCTGTTCTTGCTGGGCAAAGGCCATGGCTGGCCCAAACGCTAGGATGCTGACGGCGGCGGCCAGGGCGACGGCCTTATGCCGTGTGCGCACCGGGCTCGACCGTCCAGGTGATCGTTGCAACCTGATCGCCTTCGCCGGTTACGCGGAAGATGTCGCGCGTGACGCGGGCGACGTTTCCGCTTGTCTTGAGCTTAATTTTGTCCGTGCCGCCGGCAATGCCCTGGTAGCCCATGTCGAAGGCTGCGTTCTTGGAAAGATCGAGGCCCGTCCCCTGCATTGCGGCGCTGGCGTTCTGGAGTTCCCCGTCGGGGCCGACCTTAAAGTCGATGGAGTTCTGTGCGGTTCCGGCTTTGGCGTCGGCAGCAATGGTCCAGGTGTTCATGGCGTCGATCTTCATGTTGGTGACATGGATGCCGTAGGCCGAATGATTGTCGATGGTGGTCGCGTCTTCTGAGGGGCCCTGAAGCGTGCCGTCGGCCTTGGCGACGAAGGGAATAACCGTCGGAACTTTGAACTCAACGTTGTCGATCTCGGTCCTGACCATTACTTTCGTGGTTCCAACGCGCCCGGCTGCCATAGCTGGCGTCGGGGCGGCGCCCATTGCGAGCGCGCGCGCGAGCCCTGCGCCCACGACGAGCGCTTTGGCTCCGTTCATGTTCCTGGTGATGTCCATGGTCGTTCCTTTCTATTCGCCGCGGGCCGTCCCCGCGATGATTGGACGAATGCTGGTGAATTGCGTGCGGCGCCGCGTCGGCCGGAAAGCTAGTTCTCGGCTTGCTCAACCCGTACCTTGACACGTGTCGGATTGCCGTGGCTGTCGAGGGTCTTGGCATCGAGTGCCTGGATCTCGATGTACGCCTCGCCTTCTTTGATGTCGCCGGCGGGGCACGTTTCGATTGTCTTGCCGGTCTTGACCACACCGGATTCGTACATGGTCTCGTCGTTTTGGATGACGCGGAATCGCTGGGGAAACTTGTTGTCTTGGACGTTTTGCACGTTGACGCGCAGCTTGCCGTCCTCCTGCAGCTGAGCGACCGGTGCGACCGAAATCGTCATCATGTTGTCGCGGACGATGGCGTCGAGCTCATCTTGGATTTCCTGACGCGTTTTGCCCTCGGCCGTCGTAACCGAAGCGCCCGCCTCGGGTACGGGCTGCGACTGCCAAGCGTATAGTCCTACGGCGACAAGGGCACAGACGATGGCCAAGCAGGCAACGATGGGCTTCTTGCGACGACTCAGACCTGCAAAGTGGGGTGGCTTTTTCGCACTCATGCGGCATCCTTGGCGGTATAGATGCGCGCAAAGGTGGACGGGTCCGCTCCAAAGAGCATGCGAAGCATCAGGCGGCGCGAGTAGACAAGCTCGTCGAAGTCGGGAGGGAGCTCGATGTCGTGGATACGTGCGATGTGGTGGGCGAGCGCCGAGAACGACTCAGGGTCGCAGACCACATCGGTGGTAACGTGGTAGACCGTCGTATCGGGGAATGCCTCTTCGTCGAAAGGCAGGAGATGGGGATCGTCGTCGACTTCGATGGCGATGCCGTACTGGGGCCAGTAATATGCCATGGGAACCTCCCTGCTTCTGGGGCCAAAACTTCTATCGGTTTTGGCTGTCGACGCCGACCGTATCAGCCGCTACTTGACCAATTTCTAACCAAATGCTTGACGGATTGGCGTCTCCGCAGGTAAAAGGCGGCAAAAAATACTCCAACTTTTTTCGAGCGACAATCACGCGGTCGGCGACGGCGGGGCCATATGTGTCAAAAGCATCGTCTGCCGAGGAAATCAAGCCGCTCGCCGAATTGCACGAACGTAAAAATCGCCAATTATGGAGACGGTCTCGAACACGTCGACGAAACGATGCGGTAACATCTCCCTGCAAACACTGTAGTTAGCTAAAGGGGAGTTCGCGTGTCTGTAACCATCAAACCCTTCACCGACGAGTTCGAAGAGTATGGTCGCGATGAGTCTCGCGCATCGGGCGAGGCCTCGAGCATCTCGTTTCCGACAACGGAAGACGAGGTCCGTGCCATTTTGGAAAAGCTCCATGCCGAGCGTGTCCCGGTAACGGTTCAGGGCGCCCGAACCGGCCTTGCCGCCGGTGCCGTGCCCCACGGCGGGCATATCCTCAATACTTCCCGTATGAATCGCTACTTGGGCCTTCGCCGCGATGAACAAGGCCGCTTTCTACTGCGTGTGGAGCCGGGCGTCGTGCTTTCGGAGCTGCGCAAGCAGCTGAGCAAGAAGGTGCTGCCGATCGCTGGTTGGGACCAGGCATCGCTTGAGGCCTACGAGGAGTTCCAAGAGGCCCCGGAGCAGTTTTTTCCCACCGATCCCACTGAGGCATCTGCCTGTCTGGGCGGCATGGCGGCATGCAACGCCTCCGGCGCCCGCAGCTACGCTTACGGCCCCATGCGCCCGCATATCACGGGACTCCACGTCGCGCTGGCTGATGGCGATTTGCTTGAGCTTCAGCGCGGCGAGGCTTTTGCCCAGGGCCGCCGCCTGTCGCTCGTGACGGCAGCGGGCCGTGCACTCGAGCTCGATCTTCCTGACTACACCATGCCCAAGACAAAAAATGCCTCAGGCTATTTCGTTGCGGACGAAATGGACGCCATCGCCCTCTTTATCGGTGCTTGCGGCACGCTCGGCGTTATCACCGAGCTCGAGATTGCCCTGCAGGCGGCGCCTGCGGTCGTTTGGGGTGTGAGCTGCTTTTTCGATAGCGAAGACAAGGCCGTGTCCTTTACCGATTCCGTGCGCCCCGTCCTGTCCCATGCGGCTGCCATCGAGTACTTCGACGCTGGCGCCCTGGATATTCTACGTCGCCAGCGCGAGCAGTCGACCGCGTTCGCCTCGCTGCCGGCGCTCGACAAAGACGCTAAGGTCTGTGTTTACGTGGAGCTCGACTGCGACGACGAAGCCCAGGCGACTGAGGAGCTGTATCACTTGGGGTGGGTACTAGAGCTTGCGGGCGGCAGCGACGATGCGACATGGGTCGCGCGCACCGAAGTCGATCGCGAATGCCAGCGGTTCTTCCGCCACGCGGTGCCCGAGAGCGTCAACATGCTTATCGACGAGCGTCGCCGCACGGATCCCGCCATCACCAACCTGGGTTCGGGCATGTCGGTGCCCAATGCACGCCTTGCCGATGTCGTGGCCCTCTATCGCCGCACACTGGCCGAAAGCGGGCTTGAATCTGCTGCCTGGGGGCACATCGGTAACAACCATCTGCATGTGAACATCCTGCCGCGCGATGCGCAGGACTACCGTCGCGGTGGCGAGCTGTTTGCCCAGTGGGCTGCGGAGGTAACGGCTATGGGCGGTGCCGTTTCTGCCGAGCACGGCGTCGGCAAGATCAAGGCGGACTTCTTAGAGACGATGTACGGTCACGAGGCCATGGTCGAGGCGGCGCGGCTCAAGCTCCAGCTCGATCCCGACGGGCAGCTGGGTCGCGGCAACCTGTTTTCGGAGAAGCTCTTGGATGAGCTCGTCCAGAAAGGGAGTGCGTGAAGATGAGCGATTTCCATATGGTGGTGTGCGTCAAGGCCGTGCCGGGCAGCACCGAGGTCAAGATGGACCCCAAGACCAATACCATCGTGCGCGATGGCAAGCAGACGGTCATTAATCCCTTTGATGCGAGCGCTTTGGAATGCGCGCTGG
>USMA01000112.1 GCA_900555765.1 uncultured Collinsella sp. | reverse complement strand
ACATCCACCATACGGTTGAACGACTGCACGATGCCATGTTCGATAACGTAGCGTGTGGCAAGCGTGTGGATGGGAGTATCGGGCAGCAGTTTTTCCTCAAACTCGCCCGCGCAGGCAAGCACGTTGTCCTCGTCGGTGATGGCCACCGTCATGGCGCGCGTCTCGGGCAAAATGCGCCGGCACACCAAACGCGCCGACTCCTGCGTCAGGCCGCCCTTAATGTCCTCGAGCATGGCCGAGGCCACCGAGAGCGTCTCCTCGGTGTACTGGGAGCGCACCGAATCGGGATTGAGCGTCAAAAAGATAAAGATGCACAGAAAGATGCACAGCAGCGCGCAGGCAATCACCGTGGCGATCGGCTCGATACCGGTCACCAAGGCAAAAATAAAGTACACCAGCACGCAAATGGCGCAGGCAACGGCAATGATGCGAAAGATTGATATTGAACTATCGCGCTGGGCGCGGCGGTCGATCATTCGGCCCCCTCCAAGATACTGATCAGTTGTGCGTCACGCCAAAGCCCGTCCATGATCTTGGGCCAAAAGCTCTGGAAACGCAGGTAGCTTGCAGCGTTTTGGCGCGCATAGGCCTTTGCCTCGTCGATACCATGGCGCCAGATGCGCAGGTAGCCCTCATGCTCGCGGGTAAACACGCTGCGGACCATAGCGGTCTTGCGCACGCGGTCGTCGAGCTCGCGCGAAATCCACGGGCCCGGGTAGGGCATGAGTGATGCCGCCGTAACGGGAATGAGCTCCTTTTGATGCGCGGCGAATGTCAACTTGGCCCGTTCATAGTACCAACGGTATACATCCTGCATAAAGCGCGGTGAGCGCTTTTCGGACTCCGGAGGCAGATGGCGCACGGTCCACTCGTTATCGAACCACACGTCGTAGCCAAACATGCGCATGTTAAAGAGGTAATCCAAGTCCTCGCCGCGGGTGATAAACGGGTCAAAGGCCACACGCGTAAAGGCGCGGGCGTGCAGGGCCATCAGGCCGCCGCACACGTAGTTGGAGCGCGAGATGCGAGTGCCCGAGAGCGCCTTTTTCATCCAACGGTTGAACTCGATGCGCTTGGTCCACCAACGATGGCAGATGCCCGCCTTGTCCGTGGGAGCCAGCGGCGAGCCGGCGCGATCGTAGAAATAGCCGCTCTTGACCAAGATCGACAAGCCCTGACGTGTCTGCTGCCCCAACGCATAGGTCGCGCGCTTCATAAAGTCGGCGTCGATGACAGTCTCATCGTCATCCAAAAAGATAACCGCGTCATGCCCCAGCACAGCGGCACAGGCTAGCCCCATGTTGCGGATGGCACCGTAGCCTCGCAGGCTCACGCACTCGCCCGAACCCTTGGGCGCGATCTGAGCAACCCGGTCTGCGATGCGCGAGGCCTGGGTGTTGGTGACAACGGTGACCTTGAGCGTGGGATGCGCGTCGACAATCTCGCGCACGCGCAGCGACACATCGGCTGTGGCAGAAACGGGACAGACCACCAAAAGGATGATGCGCGGGATGTCACGTACCTGCTCAAGCGAGGCCAGGCAGCGGTCGAGTTCGGGATTGTCGGCGTTGAGTCGCGTCGAATGATCATAGGTGCCAGGGGCGTTTGCGCAAGCGTCATCGCCCGCCCAATACGTTGGAATCACGACCGTGGCGTTCATGCCTTACCCTCCCTGCAACACAAAAACGGGACGCCGCCAAACACAGGCGACGCCCCGCGACCTAGCTGATTCCATCATACCCACTTGGGCAAATCATTGCTCGCAAGTCGCAATGTTTATTGCGGATAACCCCAAAAGAGTACCGTGGACAGGCACAATAGCCGCTCGCTCCTATGCGGCATGCTCTGCCGCCCGAGTCATGCGGGACAGGCGGACCAGCAGCATAAAGCCAACGATCAGCAGCACGCCAATGGAAAGGACGCCCAGCGACGGGTTGCCGGTCAGCGAGGTGACGACCGACACCAGGAAGGTGCCCATAACGCTTGCATAACGACCAAAGATGTCAAAGAAGCCGTAGTACTCGTTGGACTTTTCCTTGGGGATAATGCGGCCAAAGTAGCTACGGCTGAGCGCCTGCACGCCGCCCTGGAACAGGCCGACCATAATGGCAAGCACCCAAAACTCAAAGGCGGTCTTTAGGAAGAACGCGGCGAACAGCACAATGCCCATATAGGCGGCGACTGCCACCAAGATCATGTTGAGCGTGCCCACGCGTCCGGCGAGCTTGCCGTAGATGATGGCGGACGGAAAGGCCACGAACTGCGTGACGAGCAGCGCCAGGACCAACTGGGTCGAATCGATGCCCAAAGCCGAGCCGTAGCTGGTAGCCATGGAAATGACCGTGTGCACACCGTCGATATAGAAGAAGAACGCAATCATGTAGACCAGCACGGTCTTGTTGTGGGCGATCTCGCGCATGGTGTGTCCGACCTCGGAGAACACACCGCCCACGATGTGGCCGATGGTGTCCTCGGGACCGCGCTCGCGACCGTACTTTTGCTTATAGGTGCGAATGAGCGGCAGGGTAAAGATGAGCCACCAGGCACCAGTGATGATAAACGACAGACGCGTTGCCAGCATGGTGGGGACGCCAAGAGCGGGGCCGCCCATGATGAGCGCCAGGCAGATGACGAACGGCACGGTGGAACCGATGTAGCCCCAGGCATAGCCCGAGCTGGACACGGCGTCCATGCGCTCGTCGGTGGTAATGTCGGGCAGCATGGCGTCGTAGAACGTCATAGAAGAGTTAAGGCCGATGGTGCACAGCACGTACACGGTCAAAAATGCCATGGCGGACATTGGGATAGCCTGCGCCAGGCAAAGCACCAGGCCCGTGAGGAAGAAGCCCAAGAAGAACTTGATCTTGTTGCCGGCGTAGTCGGCAAGCGCGCCCAGAATGGGCATGAGCATGGCGATGACCAGCGAGGCAATCGTCTGCGCATTGCCCCAGGCGACCACCAGGTCGGCCGAAGAAGCGCCGGTATTGATGGCGTTAAAGTAAATGGGCACCACCGAGGTATTGAGCAGCACGAGGGCCGAATTGCCCACATCGTACATAACCCAGTTACGCTCGAGCTTGGTGTATTTCATGGACAGGGACCCTTCGTATTCGCCCGATATGCAGTTAGTTCATCGTACCCCAATTGTCCAGAACCGCCGGTAAGGATTCGGCAAAGGGGCACGCACGGGCCCTATTCCTCGCGGTCGAACTCCTCATCGGCTTCGAGCACGCGACCGCTGTAGTTGACGTGACTGGTCACGGCATCCATGTCACCGGTCTCGATAAAACGTGCGACCGTGCACTCGTAATCGACCAGCGCGCGATCAAAGACCTCGGGGAAACTCTCGTTCGAGACCTCGTCGGTAAAGGGATTCTTCCATGTCAGATGGCCCAGGTTACCGGTGCGCTCGGGCAGCTCCGTCGTCACGCGATGGGCAAGGCCGTCGAGCAGCGAGTAGTCGTGCACCAAGCCCTCAACCAGCGAGATCGCGCGCGTCTTTGCGGAGCCGGCCGGCGCAATCGCGCGGTAAAGTCGCTGCATATTGGCAACGGCAGCACCGTACTCCCCTGCCGGAATGTCAATGCCGTACACGCGTCCGGCAACATAGCTCATCAGCACGCCGGCCACGCGATTGATGCGATCGGTGGTGACGATCTCGCCCGCCGGCGGATAATCGTCGACCGTAGCGCCATCGCGTTTAAGCTGCAGCATCAGCACATCCAGGTCGCTCTCGATCACGGCATGGACCTGACTGCTCGAGTTCTCAAGCTCTGAATCGGACTCCACGATGCCAAACTGCTGCTCATAGACAAAAGGATGGGCGTTGCGGTCGAGCACGTAATGAGACAGCAGGCCCAGCGCAAAGGCGCGACCCAAGCTGGCGTCGCGCGGCAGCAGATGCGACACGCCGTCGCGCAGGCACGCGAACTGGCGAGACATGCGCGACCGATGCATGACCTGCGCCAGCAGCGTGCAGTCGGAAACACGCGGTGTCAGAATGTGAAAGAAAAACGGGTCGGGGCCTTGGTTGCCCAAGATAAAGGCAATGCGCTCTTCATCGGACGTGATGACGCCCTGCGGAAGACGGTCGATGCTTTCCTCGCCAAACAGATGATGGGTGATAAGCGCGGGCATAATGATCCTTTCGATTTCATTCGATGCCACCCATTATGCCCACCGCGCGCCTGCCAAACCTGCGATGGTAAACGACGGCACGCAGACCGTCTACGCAAGCCCCAAGTGTGCTTTAACCTCGGCAGCGCGACGGCGGGACACGGGCACCGTCGAGGTTACGCGATCGAGCCTGAGCTCCATAAGACCCGTGGAACCGATCTCGACATTGTGCACGTCTTCCAAATTGACCAGATAGCTGCGATGAACGCGAATAAAGCCCTCGGAGACCAAGCGACGCTCGAGCGAAGAGATCGACTCATTGATCAGGTACGTTCCCTCGGCGCAGATGGCGTTGCAAAAATCGGCGCGCGCCTCAAAGTAGCAGACGTCCGCGGCGGGAATGAACACCTTTTTGCCCCCGCGGTCCACCGTCAGACGCAAAGGCTGGCGCGGAGCGTGGATAACACGACGGACACCCAAGGCTGCCTCGATCTAGTCGAGTGCCTTTGACAGGCGTGCGTCCTCGACCGGCTTGACGACATAATCGACGGCATCGAGGGTATAGGCATCAGCCGCATACTCGGCAAACGCCGTCACAAACACAACCACCGGCGGCGTCTTTAGGTTCTGCAGCGTCTCGGCAAGCTCAATTCCCGAGCGACCGGGCATGGTAATGTCTAAAAACAGCACGTCGGGCTTGTTCGACAGAATCGACTCCACGGCTTCGGTGACATTGCCCGCCTCGGCAATCTGGCCCACACGCGTATCCTTTTCCAACAGATAGCGTAGCTCAGCCCTAATGGGAGGTTCGTCATCAACCACCAAGATGTTCCAGCCTTCGGACATATGTGCTTCCCCTCTTTTTCTCTCAATCCAACCGCGTGCTACGCCGTCAACGG
>USMA01000111.1 GCA_900555765.1 uncultured Collinsella sp. | reverse complement strand
GATCACGCGAGCGATCACGGCACGCTCTTCGTCGGTCACCGAACCGTCGCAAGGAGCCTCCACGATGGTGCCGTCCTCCTTAACCGTGGGGTTGACGCCCGAGTTGAGGCCGTCGTGCTTTTGGACAAAACGAGCCGTCTGCTGGAACGGAATCGAGAGGATTTCGCGCTTGGAACCAGGCGTGATGTCGTGTGCCGGCATAAAGACCTTGGTGAAGTACATATTAGAGGCAAGGCAGAGTGCAAGCACCGCAAGAACTCCCACCCAGCGGAAACGCGGGGTGGTGCCCGAAGGCGCAGCACCAGCCTGCTTGGCTGCACGACGAGCCGCATGCGCGTCCCCTGCGCTAAACGCCGCCGCGATTACGCATGCCGCCAGGGGAAACACCAGGCCGCCATTGCGCAGAAACGTGGAGCCCATGGCGCCCAGAGCGAGCAACAGCCAGTCGTGGCGCACAAAGAGCACGGGGGCTTTCTCGCCCGCACGCTCGACATTGGCATCACGACGGGGCAAGCCACATGCCACGAGCTTGACGGTCTGTACCAGCAGCACCAAGAACGCGTCGGCAAAGAGCACGTCTTTGGTGAGCAACGCCGCGTAGTTAGAGAACATCGGCATAAACGCAAAGAACAGCAGGATCGCACCGCGAACCGGCAGGCTCACGCCCAGTTTGCGCAGCGACGAAATGGAATAGGCCATGCAGGCAGCCGTGATGACAAATTGAGCGCAGGTATAGATGATGAGGCCCGCGTTAGCGCTGTTGAACAGCGAAAGCCCCAGCTGACCGCACGAGCCGATAATGGCCGTGTGCACTACGGGATGATGCCCGTTGAGCAGCACGTTGGGGTTGAGTAGGCGCAGGTAGTCGCTCGTGCCGTTGGGATAGTTAAACCACTGGCGAATCTGCGCGCCCGTATCTCCCATAAAAAGGCCAGGCAGCGAAGCGATGAGCGTGGGCGCCCAGGCGATCATAAGCACCAGGAAGGGCCCGGCAAAGGGATGGACCGAGAGCACGGCGTGAGTCACACGCCATACGCGGCCAAAGTGCGCCTCGGAAAACGGAATGCGCCGAGAGCTCAGCCAATCTAGACACTCAAAGGCAAGGTAGAAGGCAACGACCGCCAAGAGCATCCAGCCCGCGCCGCCAATCCAGGCGCAGATGATGCGGGCTTTGTCGCCAAGGACAATCTCGGCCGAGTCGGTGAGATCGTAGCTGCGGCCGAACACCATGCAGATGGCGAAGAACAGCGACGGCAGAATGATCGATGGACGCCAGGTGTCGCCACGGCCAAAGAACACGTAGCGAAACGGCAAGGTGAGCAGGCAGGCAAGTGCAAGCAGCATGACCGCGTCGGTATGGCCGGCAAACGAGAGGAGCACCTCGTAGCACACGAACAGCATACACGAGGCTTTGGGGTCAATCGCCAAGACTGCGTTGCTCGACACCGGGGCGGGATCGATGGAAAACGCCGTGGTCGCCAACAGCGCGAGCAAAAATGCGATGAGCGTCTGCTTGGCGGGGTAGCGCTTAAACCAGACGATGCGGGCAGCGTCGCGCGCAGCCGTTGTGGAGAGATCGGAATCCTTCACAGTCCAAAGAGCCTTTCTAGAAACCTGCCAAAAAGGGACAGGTTTATTTTGGCAGGTTTTATCTGGGGAAACGTTACTGTTCTGTCATCGTTGCCCAGCGAACCACCACAAAGGTGCCTGCCCCCTTTGTGGTGGTTAGGCGTCGAGGTAGATGCGCTGGGGACGGTTGTGGCGGAGGGCAAAGATGACGAGCGCCAGGCCCGCAATCACGAGTGGCAGACTCAACAGCTGACCCATGGTGATGACGCCGCCCAGCAGATAGCCCAGCTGGGCATCGGGCACGCGCACAAACTCAATGAGGAAGCGGACGATGCCGTAACCCATCACAAACACGCCCATAAACGTGCCTTGGGGCAGTAGCGGCTTTTTGCGGCTGAGCACCTGCAGAATGCAAAAGAGCACGATGCCCTCAAGAAATGCCTCGTAGAGCTGGGAGGGGTGACGCGGCATATCCCCCGCGGTGCCACCGAAGACCACACCCCAGGGCAGATCGGTCGGCTTGCCCCACAGCTCACCATTGACAAAGTTGGCACAACGGCCCAGGCACAAGGCCAGCGGCGCGCCTATGACGGCAAGATCTGCCAAAGTCCAGGCATCGAGCTTATACATGCGGCACACGATGATGCCGCCGATAATGCCGCCCACCAAGCCGCCATGGAAGCTCATGCCGCCCTCGTTGGTGGCAAAGATCTCGAGCGGGTGCGCCCAGTAGTAGCCATCACCATAAAAGACGACGTAGAACAGGCGCGCACCGATAATGAGGCCAAAGACCACGCCGACCACGACACTCGTCAGGTCGTCAATCGTGATGTTAAGGCCCCAGCGACGCTGCGTGCGGTACATGACGACCGCCGTGAGCAGGGCGCCGACCACGTAGGCCAGGCCGTACCAGTAGATGGTGATGGGGCCCGCCGAGATCGCGACAGGATCAAGCATATGGTAGAAGTCGTTGAGCATGTCGACCCTCCTACTCCCTACATACAAATGCGGCCGCGGGCCTTGCGCTCGCAGCCGCATATTTGGGCGTAACGTCTATGCGGAGTATGCCGTCCGCAGCTTTCGCAGCTTAGAACGGCGCGTACTCGTCGTACAGATCGTCGGTCTCGCCGGAGGCATTGACCTGCTCAACTCGGGTAACGCCGGGCACATGCTCCTTCAGGATGCGCTCAATACCCATGGACAGGGTCAGCGAGCTCATGGGGCAGCCGGCGCAAGCGCCCTGCAGCTCCAGTTTGACGACGCCCTCGTCGTCAACGCCCACATACTCCATATCGCCACCGTCGGCCTGCAGGTTGGGGCGAATCTCTTCAAGAACCTTCTTAAGCAGCTCTTCGTTAACAGCCACAGGGGCTCCTTTCTCACAACAACGCGGGCACGCCCGCGGACAGAAGCTATGTTACTACAGCCATGTACCCGCTCACGAGCCGTCCATGCGCGCAGACGCGACTTTCACGAGTAGTCAATTTGGGACGGGGCTCTTTTGGCTGTTTTGCCGCCAGCTGGCGTTGGCACGCGCTACTGCTGAGCCTGTCCCCCGGTACCAATCTGGACATCGACGATGACCTGGCGGTAGCTGATGCCGCAGGAGTCGAGAATGCGGCGGCTGATACGGCCGTCATCGGTGTCGGCATACTTGTTGTCCAGGTAGACGACCTCGCCCACGCCCACCTGCGCCAGGATCTTGGCGCAGTCGTGGCACGGGAACAGCGTGACGTAGACCGTGGAACCCTCAAGGTCTTTGAGCGAGCCGCGGTAGTTGAGCACGGCGTTTGCCTCGGCATGCACCACGTAGTTGTGCTTGTCCTGCAACGGGTCATCGCTCGTGCCCCACGGGAAAAAGTCATCGTTGAGTGCCGAGGGCGTACCGTTGTAGCCCACCGAAAGGATGCGGTGGTTGGTGTTGGCGATGCACGCGCCCACCTGCGTGTTGGGGTCCTTACTGCGGCGCTGCGCGGCGATGGCCACGCTCATAAAGAACTCATCCCAGCTAATAACGTCGCGGCGCTTGCCCGACGCAGTTTGATGAAGATCGTCCGACATGCCAGACACCTCCGAAATCGCAATAGTTTGACCCATTGTAGCAGGTGAAAGGTAGGGGCGCTTATCCCACCACCCCATCGCTACGCGCGGCGGGGCTTTTGGTTGATGTGGTAGAGCTCGGCGAGGCCCCGCAGCGTCAGCGCGTCGTCGACCGTCAGGCTATGGCCGACCAGCGCCGCAAGCGCCTTGGCATCGTCGCCGGTAATGACGATGGGCACATCGCCCTCCCCCGCGGCCTTGGTCGCGCGCATCTCGGCAAGCACCATGTCGAGCATGCCGTCGATGCGGGCCACCTCGCCCAGAACCACGCCCGAGCGCATGGCCTCACGCGTGTTGCGGCCGATGACGTGTGTCGGCGCCGAGGGCTCAACCTGAGGCAGGCGCGCTGCTGCCGCCGAAAGCGAACGGGCGCCGAGGGCCAGGCCTGGCGCGATAACGCCGCCGACAAAGGTACCGTGCGCGTCGATGACCTCGATATTGGTCGTCGTGCCCAGGTCGATCACGATGCACGGCGAGCCGTAGACGGCGCGGGCCGCCACGGCGTCGGCGATGCGGTCGGGACCGATCTCGGCCGGGTCATCGTAGTGCATGGGTATGCCGGTCTTGAGGCCCGGCCCCACCGTGAGCACGCGCCCCGTGCAGGTACGGGAAAGTGCCGCCTTCCACGGGCGCTCGAGCGCCGGGACCACGCAGCTCAGCACAGCAGCCGCGGGCACAAGCGCACCCGGCATGCCCGCAGCGGCCGCCAGTGCGGCCATGACCTGCACGAGACGCATGCGTGCCTCGTCTGCTGTGATGCTCGACGGCGTGGTGATCTCGCACGTCGCAAGCGGGCATTCCTGTGCCGCGGCCGAATCCTCGGCAAACAGGCCAAAGCGAATGAACGTGTTGCCCACGTCGACCGTCAATATATATGTGCACCCATTAAGCATCGTCGACGCTCCTTTCGTCTGCCCAGCAGTATATCGCCTACCTAAACCAGTCATCCCAAAATGACTAGCTTACGGCTATACTGGTGCGCGGTCGCGCGCGAGCTCACGCGGCGGCCCTTGGTAACCCGACTTCCCGCACCGTATCCGTAGCGGCGCTCCCGGGGAAGCGGATATACGCAAAGGAGTTCTATATGAGCAATCCCTCGAACCGCGCTTCGATGCGCGGGCAACTCACGCTGCGCGGCGTCGTCATCGGCGTCCTTGGCTGCGTGATCATCACGGCAAGCTCGGCCTACACCGCCCTCAAGATGGGCGCACTCCCCTGGCCGATCGTCTTCGCTGCCGTCATCTCGTTGTTCTTCCTTAAGCTCATGGGCAACGCCAGCCTCAACGAGGCAAACGTCACCCACACTATCATGTCCGCAGGCGCCATGGTCGCCGGCGGTCTGGCGTTTACCATCCCGGGCGCCTGGATGCTGGGCTA
>USMA01000110.1 GCA_900555765.1 uncultured Collinsella sp. | reverse complement strand
GATGGGTATGATCGAGGCAAACTACCGCATGCCGCTGTGCCCCATGGCAGACGACCCGCGCCCTGCACTTACCGATGCTCTGAAGGGGGCTGGTCTGCTTGATTAAGACCGTCATTATGGGAACGGGCCGCATGGGCTCGCTCATCCGCACCACCGCCGAGGGCGTTGTCGACGCCGCCGGTCAATCCGTTTTTGATATCGTGGCCCAGATTGGCTTCGATTTGAGCAAGCTCGAGAACGCACCGGCTGCCGATGTTATTATCGACTTCTCGAACGTCGCGACCTTCGACGCCGTCGTCGCCTAAATCGAGCGCACGGGCGCGGCAATCGTCTCAGGCACCACAGGCTACACCCCCGAGCAGATTGACCGCCTGCGTTAGCTGGGCCAGAACTCCCTCGTTATGCACTCGGGCAATTACTCCATCGGTATCGCAGCCCTGCGCCATCTGGTAGCGCAGGCTACACGCGAGCTGCCCGGCTTTGACTGCGAAATCGTCGAGACGCACCATAACCAAAAGGTCGACGCCCCCAGCGGCACTGCCAAGTTGTTGCTCGACGCCGTCGTCGAAGCCGAGCCCGAGGCAGGCTACCACCCCGTCTATGGCCGCGAGGGCATGTGCGGAGCACGCGATCCCAAGGAGATCGGCATGCACTCGCTGCGCGGTGGCACTGTCGCCGGCGTCCACGAAGTGAGTTTCTTTGGCCAGGACGAGGAGGTCACGCTCACCCACCGCGCCACAAGCCGCCAGATCTTCGTCAACGGCGCCCTGGCCGCCGCCCAGAAGCTCGTCACCCGCGAACCCGGCTTCTATACGTTCGACAAGGTCATGTTTGCCTAACCAGGTATCAACCGAATCCACCCAAAGGAGAGATAGCAAATGAGCAACGCAGCCGAGATGGATGCACAGGAGATTATCAACTACATCGCCACCGCGCCCAAAAAGCCGCCCGTCAAGCTGTACGTGCGCGAGAAGCCGGGCATGAAGGTTGCCTGGGGCAACGCACATGTCTACGGCGGTCGTCGTGGCAAGACCGTCTTTGGCGACTGGGATGAGCTTAAGGCCATCCTCGATGCCAATGCCGATTCCATCGATTACTACGACGTTGAAAACGATTGCCGCAACTCCGCCGTGCCCATGCTCGACCTTAAGGGCATCAACGCCCGCATCGAGCCGGGCGCGATCATCCGCGACCGCGTCGAGATCGGCGACCGTGCCGTCATCATGATGGGCGCCATCATCAACATCGGCTCCGTTATCGGCGAGGGTTCCATGATCGATATGGGCGCCGTGCTGGGCGGTCGCGCCACCGTGGGCAAGAACTGCCACATCGGCGCCGGCACCGTGCTGGCAGGCGTTGTGGAGCCCGCCAGCGCCACGCCCGTCATCATCGAGGACGATGTCATGATCGGCGCAAACGCCGTGGTCCTGGAAGGCGTGCACGTGGGCAAGGGTGCTGTAGTTGCCGCCGGCGCCGTGTGCGTCGAGGACGTCCCCGCCGGCGCCGTCGTGGCCGGTGTCCCCGCCCGCGTCATCAAGATGCGCGACGAGAAGACCGACAGCAAGACCGGCCTGGAAGAGGGCCTGCGCCAGCTGTAGAAGTTACGCGGTTTAGCCAAACCGCGTAACGGCTCGACGCTGCAAACGCCCCTAAGCGGCAATCTGACGTTCAATCGTCGGTCGCGTACCGAAGTACGCTTCCCTCCTCTTTCACGTCACCTTGCTCGCCTAGGGGCGTTTTCGCTGACGTATGCTCAACCTGCGGCGCAATGTCAGCAACCAAGCCGAAAACAAAAAAGCCGAAGCACCATCGGGGCTTCGGCCTTCATCATCTCAGGGTTCCGTCGTATTCAACCATGGCGGGTCGCTTTGACAGGCGCCCTGCGGCCGTCTTATAGACCTCGGAACGGTCGCGCCGCCCTATTGCCACGATCTCGGCAATCTCAACCGTTCCGTCCTCCCGGATTCGAAAAACCATTCGGAGTCCTGCATTCCGCCATTTGATCTTTTTGCAGCCGGCAAGCTCACCGTGAAGCGGCGTTCCAATTTCATCAGCGCGCGTCTTTAATTTCGCGACTGCAATACGGACGAGTCTTCGCTGAGATCCATCTAGTTTTTGATATTCCTTCTCGACGTCTCGATTCAAAAAGCCGACGACAAAATGCCCACTCATTCGAAAAGATCCTCATCGGGGATCGCGTCCGGATCCATCGATTCAAACTCCGCGAGCTCCTCGGTAGTTAGGGCGTCCTCAAACGGAACAAATTCATGCGGACCATGCTTGACTCGATCCGCAGCGATGCGATTTATCTCAAGTTCGTGCAGATACTGCAGCGCACCGTACATTTCCTCATAGGCGGCATAGTCGATAATCACGGTATCGATATCGTTATGATCGGCAATGAACTGTGGTGCGCGTTTTGCGCGTTTACGAATGGCAGATAAAGACTTGCTTGCTTCGGTAGCCGAAACAACCTGGTCTTTTGTAAACACCGGTTTTTCCAGAACAAGTGGGGACATTTTGACCTCCAAAAAATAATCTGGATTATATTTCAAAGTATACTTCAAAATATAATCCAGACTTTTATTCGAAAGAAAAAAGCCCTATCGATTCTCGATGCTGCCGATATTCCTGAGCTCGATGGAGATGAGGCCGTTGGGCTCATTGACGAACTCAATGTACTCGGAATTCGAACCCATCTCGGCCGGGAAGCTGATCTCGCTGCCCGTGTCGGTCCGGATCTTGTGGATGCGCACCGCCGCGCGTTCGACCTGCTTGCGCTCCACGGGCACACGCTCAGGCACCTTCTCCTCAGTCAGTGCCGCGCGCACGCTCTCCTTGATAACCGGCTCGTCCTCAAAGACCTCATCGACGATATCCCAAGGGGGCAGGTCCTCGTCATCCTCAACTTTCTCGGCAACAGCAGCCTTAACCTTGGCGAGTGCTACAGCCGTGTTGGCACCGTGCTCCTCGGCGACTTCCTCGACCACACGCGTCACGGTGTCGATGACCTCCTTGCCCGATACCCCCGTGTCGCACTGCAGCAGGCCATCGGGAATGAGCATGCGATCCTCGCCGGCAATCTTGCGCTTCTTATCCACATAGCCGATCTCCATGGTGCTTGCACGCACGATTACATAGCTCGGCACCTTTTGCGAGGGATTCGGCAGAATGGCGTAGTGGCGCGCAATGTCGTTGCGCACCTCGCCCTCTTCGCGACCCACCTCGTGCATAAAAGCCTGCTTGGAGCCCAGCAGCATCACGGCAAACCAGCGGGCATCCTCATCGTCATCAAAGTCCGCCACGAGCACGTCAGTGGACTCGGCTTTCTCGGCCTTGGTAAGTTCGGAAGAGATGAACTCCGCAATCTGCTGAGACAGATCCACGAACTCACGCTCACCAAAGAAATAGCCCTTGAGCTCGCCGCCGAATGCGGAGTTCTCGGCAAACGTGGCACGCTTGTTATCAGCCGAGGTACGAGCGCGCCGCAGGTGCGTGGTTACGAAATTACGCACGGTGCGGCTCTCGATATCGAGCTCGCGCTGGCTCATAACGTTGACGGCCGATTCAAAGTCCAGGATATGCAGGATTGCGTGATTGATTTTCATATACGGCATTCCGTTCTAGATCGAATTGAGCACGAACCAGTATAGCGGTCGAGCCTGCCCCAAGCGTATCGAAGATTGGTGCATCGGGGACAGGTTGCTTTGCACCAATGGCTAGCGCAGGAGCTCGGACTGCCAAGCCTCGAGCTGTTCTGCCAAACTCTTGCCGGCAGCGGGCACGTCGATCTGGGGTCGTTTGGGCAGCAGTGCGCATTTAAGGATTGCCACGATGGTCTGCGAGACAAAACGTCGCGTATCCTTGTCAAAGCCTTGCGCAGCCTGGAGCATCACGGGCAGGCTCTCGCGCAGATTCCCAGCGATATCCGCAAACCGCTCAGCACCCGTAGCCTCAAGCACGGAGAACAACGCATCTACAAAACGCTCGCGCTCGCTAGGCGACACCGCAAGCAGCATCTCGCGAATGGAGCCATCAACGTATCGAGCACCGGCGGACAGGCGCTCGCAGTACACGAAGTCGCGACCATCAACCACCCAGCTAAAGGGATTATGCTGAAGCAGGCTGAACTCGATGCTCTCAACGATGGCATAGTCCTCCTGTGTCTCGAACATCATGCCAAAGATCGACGACCGAGGTAGCGTCTTGTCGATTCGACCGGATAGATCGGCGAAGGCGATGCCGCTCAGAAACTCCACGACGAAGCCCGGACAATCATAAGAATACGCCCGTACGATACTCTCACGGGCGACAACGGGGCACATCGCCGCACCGTACACCGCAAGGTTTCCACCCTTGGAATGACCTCCGCACAAAAGCGGCCCGTCAATCGCATCCGCCGCCTCGTCTACATAACGCGCCGCGGATTCCTGGGCCGGCACAGGACACCGGAACGCCATGTTAAAGTCCTCTTTCCAGCCCACAATCGTGCTGTCGGTCCCCCGGAAGGCAAGATAGCTAAACCCCGCCGGAAATCGGAACGTCATGGCCGCAAACTGCTCCGTTGTCTCGGCATCACTCACGCTACGATAGCCGCAAACACGAACGCCACGGTAGCGAGGGCTTGCTGCCACAGCCTCCAACAGGGCACGGCTCCCCTCCGGATCCCACAGGTCGCCAATCATGTCGTGGTAGCACTCGGCGCGCAGCAGCTCGCGTACGTCTAGGCCCTGCCAGTTCGTCAGCTCCGCCATATCACCCGGCAAACGCAAATAGGACAACCACGCAAAGACCAGGCTATCCACCGCGCAGAACGGCCGTTCCTCAAACGGATCAAACGCCGTCTGGGCATAGGTCAAAAAATTAGGCGAATCCGACATGGCCCTCCCATCAACTATGGTGCATTGGGGTGGTGCAAAGTAACCTGACCCCCCTCGCACCAAAAAGGCGCCCGGACCGTGTGGCCCGGACGCCTTTCATTGTAGCCTGTTGCCCAAAAGAGCTTGATTTAGCAGGAGAAGTCGACGCTGTCGATGATGTCCTTGAGGGCCTTTG
>USMA01000109.1 GCA_900555765.1 uncultured Collinsella sp. | reverse complement strand
CCTATCTTGATTGGATGCTGCGAGAAACCAGCCATATATGATCGGCGCCTAAGCCCAATCGTCGTGCAAAAGCATCAACAAAGGCAGCGAAAGCCGGCTATGGCCTTATGCATCAATCTTTGGCTGCTGAAAACTCCGTTTTTTGCACGTCGCCCCAAGCACCACCCTCACCCAGCGGCTGATCCGCCGAAGACCGGACATCGCAGGGCCCGCCATTAGTTTACTTTTAGGCACACTCCGCAGGACGCAAGAAGCCCTCGCCGCACTCCACATTAAGCGCGAAGCGCGCCATTATCCCCTTCAGCCCCAATCCCTGAAGACCGAGGACGAAGGGGCCCGATGGGTTTCCCTCTGAATGCATTCCGCAGCACGAAGCCCCCTTATCCGCAGCTCCGAAGGAGCAGGATAAGGGGGCTTCAAGTGCGAGGACGCATTCTTAGGGAAACCCAGCGGGCCCCGGTGAGAGCCACAGGGCTATCGATTACCCCGTGTTCTGCAATCCTGCCGAGACGCCGGTCACAGTCGAAAGAATCAGGCTCATGTACTCGGCCTTCTTCTCCTCGGCCATCTCGTCCTGGTTCATACGCACCTCGCGAAGGGCGCGGACCTGGGCGATGGACAGGGCGTCGACGTAGGGGTTGCGCACGCGGACGGCGCAACCGAGCACGCGGCGACGCTGCAGCGGCCACTCATCACCGACGATGGCAAGGACCCACTTACGCGTGAGCTGCATCTCGGTGAAGACCTTCTCGGACAGATCCTGGCGATCGCCCAGGTGCAGATACATCTTGGCGATGCGCTGGTCGGTCTTGGCGATCGACATCTCGATGTTGTCGATAAAGGTGCGGAAGAACGGCCACTCCTGGTAGGCAGCCTTGAGCTGGTCAAGATCGCCAAGCTGCTCGCAGGCGGTGCCCAGACCGTACCAAGCGGCCAGGTTAATGCGCGCCTGGCTCCAGCTGAAGATCCACGGGATGGTACGCAGGTCGTCGAGCGACTTGGCACCCAAGCCGCGCTTGGCGGGACGCGAGCCGATCGGCAGCAGACCGACCTCGGTCAGCGGCGTCACGGTCGAGAACCATGGCGTAAAGTCCTCGGTGTTCAGCAGGTCCAGATAGCGCTCGTGGCTTGCGGTGTTGAGCTTCTCGGCCATATCCCAGAACTTCTGCGTGGTCTCGGTGTTGGTCTTCTCGACACTCGGGGCCGACTGCAAAAGCGTTGCGGCAGCAACGGACTCAACATGGCGCTGAGCCAGCGTGCGGTTACCGTAACGGGCAAAGATGACCTCGCCCTGCTCGGTAAGCTTAAAGAAGCAGTTGACCGAACCCTTGGGCTGCGCCAGCACGGCCTTGTTGGCCGGGCCGCCGCCACGGCCCACGGCACCGCCGCGACCGTGCATGAGCACCAGGTCGATATCGTTCTTCTCTGCCCACTTGGCGATGCGCTCCTGCGCGGAGTGCAGCGCGAGCATGGCCGTGGTAGGACCGGCATCCTTGGAAGAGTCGGAATAGCCCAGCATGACCTCCATGCGGCGGTTGGTCTGGGCAAGGCGCTTTTGCACCACGGGCAGCGTAAGCATCTGATCGAGCACGTCGACGCAGCCCTCGAGGTCCTCGAGCTGCTCGAACAACGGGATCACGTCGAGCTCGGGGACATCCTCCTCGTGTGCGAAGGACAGGTGGGCAAGCTCAAAGACGTCGGCCACATGCTGGGCGCTCTTGGTGAACGAGATGATGTAGCGGTGCGCCATCTTCTTGCCGTAGCGCTTTTGGATGGAGCCGATAGCACGGAAGGTATCGATGACCTCGCGCGTCATGGGCTGCAGGTCGCCATGGATACCGTTCTCGTGGATATCCTTGAGGGCGCGGGCGTGCACCACGGAGTGCTGACGGAACTCCATCTCGACCATGTGGAAGCCGAAGGACTCGACCTGCCAGATGATGGTCTGGACCGGACCGTAGGCGGCACGGACGGCACCGCAGGCAGCAAGCGAACGCTGGACGACGCGCAGGTCATCCAGGAACTCGTCGGCGCTGTGGTACATGGTGTCGGTGATACGGCGCACGGTGGCGTTCAGACGGTCGGCCATGACGAGCATGACGGCGCGATGCGGCTCGTGCTCGGAAATCAGCTCGGCGCGGGCCGTGTACTGGGTACTCATCTCGACCTGATGGTTCCACAGGTTGATGAGCTCGGCAGACGGCTTGCTGTAGGTGGCCTCGAGCGTGAGGTTGCGGCCGATGCGGCGGCACTTGTCCTCGAGCTTGAGCACCATGTGGGTAAAGTACTTGGCGGCGACCTCACGGCTCACCTTGGCGGTAACGTTGGGGTTACCGTCGCGGTCGGAACCGATCCAGCTGCCGGGATGGAAGAACGCCGGGCACAGCGGCGGCACGGTACCGGCCTTGTCGCCCAGCACCCAGTCGACAAAGCGACGATAGATGACGGGGATAACGTCGAACAGCGTGTTATCGAAGATGTCGATGATGGTATCGGCTTCCTCGACCGGCGTGGGCTTCTTGAGTGCGATGGGGCTCGTACGCACCAGGGCGTCGATCTCCTGCAGCATATGGCGCTCGTTCTCCACCAGGTCGGAGCCGCCCAGACGCGGACGCTCCTCCAGCAGGTTGGAGATACGGCGAATCTTGCCCTCGACGGCCTTACGACGGGCCTCGGTGGGATGCGCGGTAAAGACGGGGTGGAACTCAAGCTTGCCGAGCAGCTCGTTGGCGCCCTCGACGCCCAGCTCATTCACCAGCTGGTGATTGGCGGCGGTGCGCTCGTTGGCTGGATCGACCTCGGTATCGGTCGACGCACCGGCCTCGCGCTCGCGCAGCTGCGCCACACGGTAGTTCTCCTCCGACAGGTTTGCCAGGTGGAAGAAGCTCGTAAAGGCGCGGACGATAACCTGCTGCTTATCGAGCGGCAGGCTGTCGATCAGATCGACGACTTCACGAAATGCCACGGCGGCGGACGCGTCGGCGGGGGGCACGCCCTGCTCGTCGACGGCCTCGTCAGCGGCACGGCTACCGGGGTTGCCGGCATTGGCCACGATTTCGGCCGACAGAATCTTGTCGAACAGGTCCGCGATCTCAGGATCATACTCGCTAAGCACACGGCGCTCCAGGCGCAGGAACAGCGCCAGATTATCGCGCAGCTCCTCGGGGATCTCGATCTCGGCGAGACGCTCCCTGGACTCGGCATTCGAGCCGATTCGGTTAACGAGGCGGTTGACCACGGCAGCGACGCGCGCCGCGGCTTCGGGTACAGACTGGTTGCTTAGGTTCTCAGCCACGTTTCCTCCCATTCCTCCTTCTATGCACGTAACATGCGGTATTTATTATAGGCACTCGGCAAAAACTTTCGGAGCTGATTGCGCTTTACCACACAAAAGTATTTTCTGCATTGCAAGGCTTTTTGCCCCAAATGGTCGTATTTCTCGGTGGACGGCATATGCAAACGGGGGCATTCCGCATAAATGCGAAACACCCCCGTAACAATCGCTCTCCATGAGCGGGGCACGTTAGCAGGCCCGCAGCTCAAAAAACATGCGCTACAGGCGCTCGCGAACCGCCTCGACAACGTTGGCCAAATCGACGAGAACCTCGTCATGGCTCTCCATGTCGCGCACCTTGACCTTGCCGGCGGCAAGCTCGTCGCCACCCAGGACCAGGATGAGCTTGGCGCCCACCTTATCGGCCTGCTTAAACTGGGCCTTGAGCGAACGGCCCTGGTAGTCGGCCTCGGTCACGATGCCTGCGGCGCGAAGCTCCTGCGTGATGGCAAAGACGTTCTGACGCAGATCCTTGCCGGCATTGGCGACGTAGACGCACGGGACCTCCTCGGCACCCAGGTCGCTGCCAAAGGCCTGCAGGGCCAGCAGGGCGCGCTCAAAACCGACGGCAAAGCCGACGCCCGCCGTGGGCTTGCCGCCCTCGAGCTCGACGAGGCCATCGTAGCGACCGCCGCCACCGATGGAGCCGACCCCGGCGCCGGGAGCCTCGACCTCAAAGACAGTACGGGTGTAGTAGTCCAGGCCACGCACCAAGGTGGGATCCTCGACATACTCGATACCCGCCGCATCCAAATAGCGCTTGACCTGCTCGTAGTGCTCGCGGCACTCATCGCACAGATTGTCGCCCATCAGCGGGGCGTCGGCCATGATCTCGCGGCAGTGGTCGTTCTTGCAGTCGAAGGCGCGCAGCGGGTTGAGCTCGGCGCGCTCACGGCACTCATCACACATCTCGTCGGCGTGATCGAGAATGAACTGCTTAACCTGCTCGCGGTATGCCGGACGGCACTGCGCATCGCCCATCGAGTTAATAAGCAGACGGAGCTTGGACAGATCGAAGCCCAGACGCTTGTAGAACTCCATGAGCATGATGATGCACTCGGCGTCTGCCGCCGGATCGGGAGCGCCGAGCCACTCGATGCCCACCTGGTGGAACTGGCGCAGGCGGCCCTTCTGGGGACGCTCGCCGCGGAACATGGCCTCGGCGTAGTACGCCTTAAACGGCGTGGAGCCCTGGGGCACCAGGTTGTTCTCGACGACGGCGCGCACCACGCCGGCCGTGCCCTCGGGGCGAAGTGCCAGGCGCTGCTTGGGCTTGAGTTTGGTGTCGGTGCCCTCGGTAAAGACGCGCTCCAGGTTGGCACCGCTGAACACGCGGAACATTTCCTTGCGCACGACGTCGGTCGACTGGCCGATGCCGTGGACAAACACATCTACCTGCTCGATCGCGGGCGTCTCGATGGGTTTAAAACCAAACGGCTCGAACACGCCGGCCGCAATCTGCTGCATCTTTTGCCAGGCGCGCATCTCGGCGCCGATAAGGTCGCGGGTTCCCTCCGCCTTCTGTGCCTGCATGGGCAAACACCTTTCTTTTGTATCGCGTCATAGGTAACGGTCATTATACGGCACAAACGCAAACAGCGGCGGGGGGGGGGGGGGGGGAGGAAAGAAGGGGGGAGGGGAGGAGGGGACAACGAACGCCGGCGCGAGAGAAGAAAAAAAAAAAAAAAAAAAGAAAAAAGAAAAACTAAGAAGAGGGGGGGAGGA
>USMA01000108.1 GCA_900555765.1 uncultured Collinsella sp. | reverse complement strand
AACGGGAGCCTCCGACGATATCGAGCATAGGAGCCGCGTCACAGATGTCAAAGGGATCATAGCCCAGCTGATATGCCTTGTAGCTTGACCAGCGGTACGCCTCGAGCGAGTCGAGCGCACCTTTCACGGGATTGAGATGGATATAATCGAGCAGCTGTACCGCCTGCGTGTCCGACTCAACCGCGACCCGTGAATAGCGATTGTCAAACAGATGGCCTGTTCTCCCCGTTTTCCCATTGAAATACTTGGCATACGCCGTCAGCGCACACTGCATTGCCTTTGAAAGATTGTCAAATGGGTCATCAACCATCAAATGGAAGTGGTTGTCCATAAGGCACCAAGCCAACACCGCCACTTTATGGCGCGCGAACCTGTCCGAGATGTCCGATAAGAAACGATATCGGTCAGAGTCATCTTCAAAAATAATCTGTTTAGAGTTACCACGGTCAAAGACGTGGTAATAACCGGTGAGCGAAACGGCGCGGGCACATCGAGGCATAATCTCTCCTTTCAAAAACTGAACAGGCAACACCTAAAAGGAGAGAAGGAACGCGAAATGCTGAGCCTGTGATCTATATATATCCAATGAACGGCAAAAACAGGCCCAGAACGGCAAAATGGCAAAACGATGTCTGTCCCAAATGAGTATAAGCACTCATGTAAGCCTGTCCCCAATGAGCGGGGCGGTGGAGCAGGCAAGTAGTTTTAGTTAAAACGTTTCAGTTTATTGAAGCGTTTTAGTTTGTCTTTTACGGGAATCTGACCGTTCACCGATTTATTTCTTGCTATCATGCATCTTGTAGGGTAAATCTCCGATCGCAAGGAGACACAAATGGTGAAAAAGTCACCGGAAAACACTACTCCCGCAATTGTGGACAACGTAGAGGCGCTTGAGGCTAAGCTCGCTCAGATGCGAGAGGCCCAGGCGCTTTTTGCTACGTACACGCAGGAGCAGGTCGACAAGATCTTCTATGAGGCCGCCATGGCCGCCAACAAGGCTCGTATCCCGTTGGCGAAGATGGCCATCGAGGAGACCGGCCGCGGCGTTCTTGAGGACAAGGTCATCAAGAACCACTACGCCGCAGAGTACATCTACAACGCTTACAAGAACACCAAGACCTGTGGTGTCCTGGAGCGCGACGAGGCTTACGGCATCACCAAGATCGCCGAGCCCATCGGCATCGTGGGCGCCGTCATCCCGACGACCAACCCCACCTCCACCGCGATCTTCAAGACGCTGATCAGCCTGAAGACCCGCAACGCCATCATCATCTCCCCGCACCCGGCTGCCGCCAAGTGCACCATCGCCGCCGCCAAGCTCGTGCTTGACGCCGCCGTCAAGGCCGGCGCCCCCGAGGGCATCATCGGCTGGGTCGATGTCCCCTCCATCGAGCTGACCAACATGGTCATGCGCGACGTCGACATCATCCTCGCCACCGGTGGCCCGGGCATGGTCAAGGCCGCCTACTCCTCGGGCAAGCCCGCCCTGGGCGTTGGCGCCGGTAACACCCCGGTCGTCATCGACGACACCGCTGACGTGCTGCTCGCCGTCCACTCCCTCATCCACTCCAAGACCTTCGACAACGGCATGATCTGCGCTTCCGAGCAGTCCGTGACCGTCATCGACACCATCTATGACCAGGTTAAGGCCGAGTTCCAGAAGCGCGGCTGCTACTTCGTCAAGCAGGGTGCCGAGATGGAGGCCCTGCGTGCCGCCATGTTCAAGAACGGTGCCCTCGATCACCGCATCCCCGGCATGGCTGCCGCCAAGATCGCCGAGCTCGCCGGCATCGAGGTTCCTGCCAAGACCAAGATCCTGATCGCCGAGGTCACCTCCACCGACCCCGCCAAGGAGGAGTTCTCCCACGAGAAGCTCTCCCCGGTCCTGGCCATGTATCACGCCAAGGACTTCCAGGAGGCCGTCGACAAGGCCGAGCACCTGGTGCTCGCCGGTGGCCCGGGCCACACCGCCTCTCTGTACGTGCACCCTGCCCAGGCCGAGAAGATCAGCCTGTTCGAGCACGTCATGAAGGCCTGCCGTATCGTCATCAACACCCCGTCCTCGCACGGCGGCATCGGTGACCTGTACAACTTTGGCATGAAGCCGTCTCTGACCCTGGGCTGCGGCTCCTGGGGCGGCAACTCCGTCTCCGAGAACGTTGGGGTGAAGCACTTGATCAACGTTAAGACTGTGGCCGAGCGCCGTGAGAACATGCTGTGGTTCCGCGCTCCCGAGAAGGTCTACTTCAAGAAGGGTTCCACGCCCGTCGCCCTCGACGAGCTTGGCAACGTCATGGGCAAGAAGCGCGCCTTCATCGTCACCGACCAGTTCCTCTTCAAGAATGGCAACACCCGCGCCATCGAGGCCAAGCTCGACGAGATGGGCATCGCCCACGACTGCTTCTACGACGTCGAGCCCGATCCGTCGCTGCAGTGCGCACGTCGCGGCGCCAAGCAGATGGCTCTCTTTGAGCCGGACGTCATCATCGCCGTCGGCGGTGGCTCCGCTATGGACGCCGGCAAGATCATGTGGATGATGTACGAGCACCCCGAGTGTAAGTTTGAGGACATGGCCATGGACTTCATGGACATCCGCAAGCGTATCTTCACCTTCCCCGAGATGGGCAAGAAGGCCTACTTCGTCGCCGTCCCGACCTCTTCGGGCACCGGTTCCGAGTGCACGCCGTTCGCCATCATCACCGACAAGGAGACCGGCATCAAGTGGCCGCTCGCCGACTACGCGCTGCTCCCCAACATGGCTATCGTCGACGCCGACAACTGCATGACCGCCCCGCGCGGCCTGACCGCTGCCTCCGGCATCGACGTCATGACCCACGCCATCGAGTCCTACGTCTCCATCATGGCTTCCGACTACACCAAGGGCCTCTCCGAGCGCGCTGCTAAGCTCGTCTTCGAGAACCTGCCCTCCAGCTTCACGAACGGCGCCAAGGACCCGCATGCCCGCGAGGAGATGCACAACGCCTCCTGCATGGCCGGTATGGCCTTCGCCAACGCCTTCCTGGGCCTCAACCACTCCATGGCCCACAAGCTCGGCGCTTTCCATCACCTGCCTCACGGCCTCGCAAACGCCGTCATCCTGACCCGCGTCATGCGCTACAACGCCGCCGAGGCTCCCGTCAAGATGGGTACCTTCTCCCAGTATCCTTACCCCAACGCGCTGCACAACTACGCCGAGATGGCCAAGTACTGCGGCATCGAGGGCAAGGACGACAAGGAGGTCTTCGAGAACTTCATCACGAAGCTCGAGGAGCACAAAGACTTCAACGTCGAAAAAAAGACCATCGCCGACAACGGTGTAGACGAGCAGTACTACCTCGACACCCTCGACGAGATGACCGAGCAGGCATTCAACGACCAGTGCACCGGCGCTAACCCGCGCTACCCGCTCATGAGCGAGATCAAGGAGCTCTACCTGGACGCCTACTACGGCCGCGAGCCCCAGGACTACGCCGTCTGCTAGTTTTAGCACGGTTTTTAACGGCGGGGGTGCACGGGTGTTTCACACACCCCCGCCGTCGCTTCTATCGCATCGTTGAAAGGATGCAACCATGCTGCTACCCGATTCCAAGACCGAGCTCGTCCGCCGTGGCAACAAGGTCGTTTACGACCTGGGCGACAAGATCGTCAAGGTCTTTAACGAGACCAAGCCTGTCTCCGACGTGTTCAACGAGGCTTTGAATCTTGCCCGCATCAATGAGTGCGGCATCCGCAGCCCCAAGGCGCTCGAGGTTTCCCAGCTCGAGAACGCCAACGGCTGGGCGCTCGTGACCGAGAAGGTTCCGGGCACCACCCTTGCCGAGAAGATGACTGCCGAGCCCCAGCGCTTTGGTGAGTACCTCGAGATGTTCGTCGACCTCCAGATCGAGATCCACGGCTACACCTCCCCGCTGCTCAACCGTCAGCGCGACAAGTTCGCCCGCATGATCGACAGCCTTGATCAGCTCAATGCCACCACGCGCTACAACCTTCAGGAGCGTCTGGACGGCATGACTAAGGAGTTCAAGGTCTGCCACGGCGACTTCAACCCCTCAAACGTCATCGTCGGCGACGACGGCCAGCTCTATGTGTGCGACTGGGCACACGCCACCCAGGGCTCCCCTGCTGCCGACGTTGCCACCACCTACCTGCTCTTCGCCCTCAACAGCAAGGACCAGGCCGAGGCCTACCTGGAGCTCTACTGCGACCGCGCCGACATGCCCATGCAGGTCGTGCGTCAGTGGACGAGCATCGTCGCCGCTTCCGAGCTCGCTCGTAAGCGCAACGTGAACGATGAGTTCCTGAAGAACTGGATCGACGTCGTCGATTATCAGTAATATCTGAGCGATTTATTTCGCATCGGAGGCACAATGGAAAACCCCGCAGCTCGCATGGGCTGTGGGGTTTCCTTTTAGCGATTGAGTACGCTGGCAAGATAAAAGGGCGGCCCCGCATCTCCCCCATTGGAGAAATGCAGGGCCGCCCCGTGTAGCGAACTACAAGCGAAATCGTCGATTAACGGCGGTCTGCCTTAACAAGCTCGGCAACCTTGGCAACGACCTCGTCGATCGCCACGTCCTCGCGCTCGCCCGTAGCACGGTCCTTGAGCTCCACAGTACCATTCTTGAGGCCACGCTTACCCAGAACGACCTGATACGGGAAACCCATAAGGTCGTTATCGGCAAACTTAAAGCCGGGACGCTCGTCGCGGTCGTCGACGACGACCTCGATGCCCTCGGCACACAGGCTATCAACGATCTGCTCGCAGACGGTAGCGCACTCCTCCTTCTTGGGATCGAGCGGAATCACCGCGACCTCGTACGGGGCAACGGAGACCGGCCAGACGATGCCGTGCTCGTCGTTGTGCTGCTCCACGACGGCAGCAAGCGAGCGGGACACGCCCACGCCGTAGCAACCCATGATGAGCGGCTTCTCTTTGCCGTCCTCGTCCATAAAGGTGGCACCCATGGCCTCGGAATACTTGGTGCCCAGCTGGAAGACCTGGGAGACCTCGATGCCGCGAGCAGCAGAGAGCGGCTTGCCGCAGTGCGGGCAGGGAGCGCCG
>USMA01000107.1 GCA_900555765.1 uncultured Collinsella sp. | reverse complement strand
AACTTTGTGGTCGAGATGCTGCTGGGCGCCGCCGAAAAGAAGCTGGACTATTATCATGACTAACTCAGTGATGAAAATCGAAAGCGCGCGTAAGGCGTTTGGCGGCAATGAGGTGCTCAAGGATATCTCGCTCGAGGTGAAGCGTGGCGAGGTCGTGGCGATTATCGGGCCTTCGGGTGGCGGCAAGTCCACGCTGCTGCGGTGTGCCACGCTGCTCGAGACACTCGACGGAGGCTCGCTCTCGTTTGGTGACCTTGCCGGGTGTTCCAAAATTACAACCTGTTCCCGCACTATACCGTGATGAAAAACATCATCGATGCGCCGATTCGTGTGCTTAAGCGTCCGCGCGAGCAGGCGGAAGCCCGCGCTCACGAGCTGATTGCGCAAATGGGGCTGACGGGCAACGAGAACAAGGTGCCGTGTGAGCTTTCGGGCGGTCAGCAGCAGCGCGTGAGTATTGCCCGCGCCCTAGCGCTCGATCCGGAAATCTTATTTTTTGACGAGCCGACCTCGGCGCTCGATCCCGAGCTGACGGCCGAGGTGCTGCGTGTCATTAAAGACCTTGCCGCGCAGAATATGACGATGGTGATCGTGACCCACGCAATGCAGTTTGCGCGCGATGTTGCCGACCGCGTGGTCTTTATGGATGGCGGTCGTATTGTCGAGGAGGGGCCTGCCGAGCAGGTCATCGACCATCCGCGCGAGCAGCGCACCCGTGAGTTCTTGAGCCGTATCGAGGGATAGGCTCAGGTATTTACTCAACTATTAATTGAGGCGAAGCCGCCGCAGGTCTTACGGTCTGTGGCGGCTTTTTGTTTGCATCGACGGGGTTCAATAATCGCCTCACAAGCTTGTCTCTTCCTCTCGCCGCCTGTATTCATACGTGCGCCGAAAGGTGTGCATGGACGGTCGCCCGTGAGGGTAGGGTGGTGGCATAGGACATTTGGAGGGTGAGTCGGCTCGGCTGCCGACCATGCTGCTCCCGGGACGGCACCGACCGCGAACTCTCCCCGTTGGCGTCGCGCATTGCGCGCGGCCCTGCAAGGAGGTCATCATGGGTGCTCCCAAGACCGGTAACGTAAGGAACGTGGTGCTCGTAGGCCAAGGCGGGGTGGGCAAGACTTCACTCGCCGAGGCCATGCTCCACCTTTCCGGCAAGACCGCCCGCCTGGGCGGCCACGACGGCACCAAGCCCACGCTCGACTATGACCCCGAAGAGGGCAAGCGTTCGTTCTCCATCTCGACGACCATCGCGCCGATCGACTGGAAGGGCGCCCGCATCAACGTGCTCGATGCCCCGTGCTACCCCGATTTTATCGGCGACGCCTTTGCCGCGATGAGCGTCTGCGAGACGGCTCTGTTTGTGGTCGACGCCGAGGCCGGCCCACAGCCTACGACGGTTAAGCTCTGGTATGCCGCCGAGGACCTGCGCCTGGCGCGTGCGGTGTTCGTAAACCGCCTGTCGCGCTCCGAGGCCAGCTTTGCGACCACGATGGACCTGCTGCAGGAGCGCTTTGGCACGCGCCTGGGCGCCGTGACCCTTCCCTGGGGCGAGGGCGAGGACTTTGACGGCATCATCGACCTGGTGCGTATGAAGGCGCGCCATTGCAACGGCACCGAAGCCGTTGAGTCGGAGATTCCTGAGGAGTATCGTGCCCAGGCCGAGGAGGCCCATGACCATCTGTGCGAGCTGGTGGCCGAGGCCGACGACGAGCTGATGATGAAGTACTTGGAAGGCGAGGAGACGCTGACGCAGGAGGAGCTTGAAGGCCTGCTGTCGAAGGCGATCGCCGAGCGCATCTTTGTGCCGGTCTTTGCGGGCGATTGCATTAAGGAGCAGGGCGTCAACTCGCTGATGGACGACATCGCCACATACTTCCCGGCGCCGACGGACTACGGCGAGATGCCGCTCATCGACGGCGATTCGCTCAAGATTTCGAGTGACGATGACCGTCCGGTGGCGTTTGTGTTTAAGACTCTGGCCGATCCGCAGCAGGGTCGCATCAGCTTTATCAAGGTGCTGACGGGTACGCTTGAGCCGGGTCTTGAGCTGATCAACGCGCGTACCCGCAAGGGCGACCGTCTGGCTCACCTGTATGTGATGTGCGGCCGCGACATGACCGAGGTCGGTCACGCCTATGCCGGCGACATTATCGTGGCACCCAAGCTGGCGGCCGAGACGGGCGATACGCTCTCGATTACCGGCAAGGTCGAGGCTGCGGCGTTTAAGTTCCCCAACTCGCAGTACCGCATTGCCATCGAGGCCGAGAACCGCGGTGACGAGGAGAAGCTCTACACGTTTATCGAGAAGGCGTGCAAGGCCGATCCGACCATGAGCATCGACCGCGACGAGGAGACTGGTCAGACCATCATCTCTGCGGTGGGCGAGGCACAGGTTTCGGTGCTGCTCAACCGTCTGGAGGATCGCACCAAGGTCGTGGCCAAGAGCGTGCCGATCCGCATTCCGTATCGCGAGACCATTCGCCGCACGGCAAGCGCCCAGGGCCGCCACAAGAAGCAGACCGGCGGCGCCGGTCAGTATGGCGACTGCTGGCTGCGCGTTGAGCCGCTCATTGGGCCCGACGGCACGAGCGATGGCTATGAGTTTGTGGACGAGGTCGTAGGTGGCCGTATTCCGCGCTCGCTGATCCCCGCCGTGGACAAGGGTGTCCAGGAGACCATGAAGGACGGCATCATTGCCGGCTACCCGCTCACGGGCATTCGCGTGGCTGTGTACGACGGCTCGTATCACAGCGTCGACTCCAACGAGATGGCGTTCCGCGCGGCGGCTCGCATCGGCCTGCGCAAGGCATGCGCCGATGCCGACCCAGTGGTGCTGGAGCCCATCGAGGAAATTACGGTGACTATCCCCGAGAGCTACGCCGGCGCCGTGATGGGTGACATCTCGGCATCGCGCGGTCGCGTGACGGGCATGGAGACCGATGAGCGCGGCGACACCGTGGTTATTGCCCAGGCGCCGCTGGCCGAGTTGACGGATTACTCGACGCGCCTGCGCTCTATCACGCGCGGCACGGGTGACTTTACCATGAAGCCTGCTGGCTACGAGCAGGTTCCCTATGACGTTCAGGCCAAGCTGGTCGAGCGCTATGAGGAGGGTCGCGCCAAGTAGCGTGCGAAATTGCCTGCAATGTAGGTGCTGACGAAAGGGCCGCCCTGGGTAACCGGGGCGGCCCTTTTTGGTCCCCGGTGGGGTTGCAAATCGGTTCTTGTTGTGGCTTGGGGCTAGTTCCCCGAGGCCTGGTTGCGGCCGGTGGCGTAGTCGATCTGCACGTGCGGCTGTAGGTTATAGCAGTACACGTGAAAGCACAGGGTCTTGCCGTGGTCTTCGACCGATTGCGCTTCAAGGCGCACGCCGCGGCAGACAAGCTCCTCTTCGTTATACATGGGCGTGACGCGATAGAGTACGTGGTTGCCAGTGTCGCGGATGTAGTCGAGGATTTGCTCTTCAAACGGCAGCATGCCCGTCTCGTTGAGATAACGCGTACCGGTGAGGAGATTCTTGCGGTTGGCGTTTTCGCCGCAGAGCGACCAGGCGATAAGGTGGCAGCGGTTGTAGAGGCTCTGGCCCGGAATAAAGTCGTAGCGCTGCTGGCGCCATCCAGCGGGATGGATACGCGAGATATCGCCGCGCTCGCCTTGACCGAGTGATTCGGGGCCCACGCAGGCGAGCGCTTTGCGGGTGCGGCCCAGGCTGTCGAGCTTGGAGAACTTCTTAAAGCAACCCTCTTCTGTAGCGCGCTCGTATTCATCGAGCGTGAATGACGGCGTGCCGAGCGGGTGCGTGCTGTCGGCGCGCAGGGCAACATAGGGGTTGCCCGCGTAGTCGGGAATGCTGCTGAGGTATACGCCGCGGGCGCGGTCGAGATCGGGGTTTTCGACCTCGTCGATGGGGGTGGCGGCGCTGTCTGTGGAAGTGTCGTCACTGGTATCGGTCCCGGCGGAATCGGAGCCATCGCCAGAGTCTTGGCTATTTTGAGAGTCCGAGGAGCTCGCTGTTCCCGATTCGAGCCGGGCAACCAGGTCTGCCTCGTCGTCAGTGCGGCTGGGACTCTCGTCTTGCTTCTCGGCCAGGGCTACTGCCTGCTCATCACTTTGCGGCGAGAGCAGTCTGGGCGCCCCGTCGAGCGACCCTGTGAACAGCGCAAACCCCAGCACCACGGCGGTGCCGATGGAAAGTACTTGCTTGTAGGCGGACTTGCGCGACATGGAGGCTCCTGGATGGACGGTTGGGAGTCTACCAGTCTAGCAGGAGCCGGCAGGGGCCGTTCTGTCGAACAAATACTTAAGATTTGGGATAGACGCTACTGATTCATTTGCCTCATATGGAGCTGCGGTGGTTGTATATGTGGGGCTATTTTGCGTTTCCCCAGATAAAACCAGCCAAAATAAACCTGTCCCTTTTTGGCAGGTTACTGATTCATGGCACCGTGAATGTAGGGGGTGACCTCGGGGGAGATATGGTCGCAGCCCAGCTCGCGCAGCGCGGACTCGATAACGGCGGGCAGCGGGGTTTTGCCCTCGGCATCAACGGCGTTGCCACCGAGGGCAGCAATCTTGGCGACATCTGCGGGTGCGGCCTCGATATGCATGCAGCCGCCGACCAAGCGCGCGCGTACCTGTGCCAGATCAAGATCGTGCAGGTAATCCTCGCAGGCGCGGATTAAATCTCCCTTTACGCGCGTAAGCGCCTCGCCCGTGGGGACGCGCGTGGCGAGGCAGGCGCCGGCGGGCAGGTTCCAAACGGGATAGTCCCATGCGCGCAGCAGCTCGCGCTCTTCGTCCTTGGTAAAGCCGACCTCCATGAGAGGGGAGCGTACGCCGAGCTCTTCGGCGGCGCGCATGCCGGGACGGTAATCGCCGCGGTCGCTCGCGTTGCTGCCATCGATGACGGTGGGAAAGCCGAGCGACTTGGCGTGGTTGACGATGGCGGTAAAGCCGGCGTGCTTGCAGTGGTAGCAGCGATTGGCATCGTTGCAGGCTACTCGGGGGAGCTGCAACTGATCCACCGAAAGATTGAGCACGGGGAGCTTAACATGCGGCCCCTCATTGGCTTGTCCATCAACGG
>USMA01000106.1 GCA_900555765.1 uncultured Collinsella sp. | reverse complement strand
CCCGGACTAGGAGAACTTGCCGGGGAGGTAATCATTCAGCCGCTTATCCTTGGGCCGTTGGAAAATCTCGTCAGTCTCGTCGTATTCGACCATATCGCCCATGTAGAAGAACGCCGTGCGGTTGGACACACGCGACGCCTGCTCCATGTTGTGCGTCACGATGACGATGGCGCGGTCGGCAACGATCGACGACATGAGGTCTTCGATCGCCAGCGTCGAGATGGGGTCGAGCGCCGAGCAGGGCTCGTCAAACAGGATCACGGCGGGGTTGAGCGCCAGCGTGCGCGCAATGCACAGACGCTGCTGCTGGCCGCCCGAAAGCGCATAGGCGCTCTTGTCGAGCTTGTCCTTGACCTCGTCCCAAAGCGCCGCGCCGCGCAGGCTTTCCTCGACCATGCGGTCGAGCTCGTCGCGGTCGGTGATGCCGTGGCGCTTAGGCGCAAACGTGATGTTGTCGCGAATGGACTTGCGGAACGGGTTGGGCTGCTGGAACACCATGCCAATGGAACGGCGCAGCTCGTAGGTGTTTTCGGTCTTGGTGTTCACGTTGCGCCCGCGATAGTTGATCTCGCCCTCCACGCGGCAGCCGCGAATCTCGCGATTCATGAGGTTGAGGCTACGCAAGAAGGTCGACTTACCGCAGCCCGAAGGCCCGATGAGCGCCGTGATCTCGCCCTTGTGGAAGTCGAGCGACGTATTGTGCAGTGCTAGGTGGTCGCCATAGAACACGCTGACGTCCTTGGTGGAGAGCACGACCTCGTCGCTCACGGCCTTGCCGCTCACGCGCACGCGCTTCTCGTTCTCCCCCACGCTCGACAAGAAGTCCTGGGTGTCGGACGATGCCGCTTCGGTTGCGGGCGTTACATTCATCTCGCTCATTCGGCCGTCATCTTCCTTGCCAGTTGCTTGCCCACAATACGGGCGGCTACGTTAAACAGCAGTACGCAAATCATCAGCAGCGCCGCGGTGCCCCAAACGATCTGCTGGGCCTCGGGGCTGCCCTCGCCATAGATCTTGTAGATGTGCACGGCGAGCGACTCGCCGGGGCGGAACACGTTCCAGGCGCAGGTGGGACTCGACAGGTTAAAGCTCAAGAAGTTCAGACGCACCGGCGAGCTCATGCCCGAGGTAAAGAGCAGTGCTGCGGCCTCGCCAAACACACGGCCGGCCGAAAGCACGATGCCGGTCACGATGGCGGGCATGGCCTCGGGGATTAGGATGTGCAGCGTGGCCTCCCAGCGGGTGAGGCCCATGGCCAGGCACGCATCGCGCTGGGCCTGCGGCACGTCCTCGAGCGCCTGCTGGATCACGCGCACCAGAATGGGGATATTGAACATGGTGAGCGCGATGGCGCCGGAGATGATGGAGTACTTCCAGCCCAGCTGCACCGAGAACACCAGAAAACCGAACATGCCGACGACGATGGAAGGCAGCGAGGACAAGGTCTCGATGGCGGTAGAGGCGATGTCGCGGATAGGGCCGTTCGGCGCGAACTCAACCAGGAAGACCGCTCCGCCTAGGCTGATGGGCACCGAGATGATCAGGGTGATCAGCAGCAGATAGAACGAGTCGAACAGCTGGTAGAGCACGCCGCCCTGGGTTCCGTTGGCGCGCGCGGGCTGCGTGAGAAAGCCCGGCTGGAACAGCGTCGAGATGCCCTCGAACAAGATGTAGGCCACCATGGAGATGACGATGAGCATGACGATGGCGACAATCGCCGTCAGCACACCCGTGGCGATGCGGTCCTGCTTTTGGACACGCCCGAGTCTCGCCTCGTCGATATGGATGCGCGTGCTAGCCATGAGCCTTCGCCCCCTTGTGGCCGATAAGGTGGATGATCAGGATGAAGATGAGGCTCATGCCCATCAGCAGCAGACCGAGTGCCCACAGAACATCGTCCTGGGCCGAGCCCTCGGCATAGACCGCCATGGACGTGGTGAGCGTGGTGGTGATGGTCGAAGCCGGCGACAGCAGCGACGTCGGCATGGCCTCGCTGCCGAGCGTCTCGCCAAAGGCGCGCGTCATGCCGAGGATGACCGCGGTCATGAGCGACGGCATGGCGGACTTGAGCACCACGTGCCAGATGGTCTGCCAGCGGGTGTAGCCCAGCGCGAGCGATCCCTGACGGTAGCTGTCGGGCACGGCACGCAAGCCGTCGACCGAAAGCGTGGTCATGGTCGGCAGGATCATGACGGCCAGCACGATGGCGCCGGGCAAGATGCCCAGACCCGTGCTCACATGGAAAACGCTCTTCATAAGGCCGACGACCACGTGGAAGCCGATCAGGCCAAAGACGACCGAGGGGATACCGGTCAAAAGCTCAATAAGCGGCTGAAAGACCTTGGAGCCAAACTTAGGGCTGATCTCGACCGCAAAGATGGCAGAGCCGATGGCGATGGGCAGCGCGATGAGCGTGGAGAGCACCATGACCGCAAACGAGGTGACAATCAGGGGCAGGGCGCCGGTGTAGGGCAGGCCGTTTTTGGCCGTGTTGGCCAGGTCCCACTTGGTGCCGGTGAAGAACTCGACGACCGAGACGCCGTCCTTGATAAAAGCCGAGAGGCCCTTTTGGGCGACCATGAAGATGAGCGCGGCAACGACAAGCGTCACGAGCGCTACGCACGCGCCCGTGACGCCCAGGCCCACGTTCTCAAGATCGCGCTTTGGCAGCTGTTTTGCCATTGCAAACCTTTCCGGGGCGATTATTTATTTAGCAGAGACCTTGCCGCTGGCGTCCTTGACGACCTTCATGGCAGAGACGGGGATGAAGCCCTGCTCCTCGACGAGCTTGCCCTGGACGTCGTCGGAGAGCATGAACTCCAGGAAGGCCTTGGTGGCCTCGTCGGCGTCCTTTGCGCAGTACATGTGCTCGGTAGCCCAGATCTTGAAGGAGTCGTCGGTGACATTCTTGCTCTTGGGCTCGACACCCTCGACCTTGATGGCGTTGAACTTGGAGTCATCGAAGTGCGAGAAATCGAGGTAGGAGATGGCGTTGTCGGTGCTGCCCATCTGAGTCTGGACGTCGCCGGACTTGTCGAGCTCGGCGTCGCCCTTAAAGTCGACGACCTCGTCGCCAAAGACGGCGGCCTCGAAGGTAGCGCGGGTGCCGGAGCCAGCCTTGCGGTTGAGAACGACGATCTTGGCGTCGTCGCCGCCGACCTCCTTCCAGTTGGTGATCTGGCCAGAGAAGATGCCCTTGAGCTGCTCGAGGGACAGGTCGTCGACCGTCACGTTCTTGGAGACGACGGGACCCATGCCAACGACGGCGACCTCGTGGTCGACGAGGTGCTTGACCTGGTCGGCCTCGAGCTTGGGCTCGGCGAAGACGTCGGAGTTACCGATGGTGACGGTGCCAGCAGCGACAGCGGTCAGACCCTTGCCCGAGCCGTTGCCCGAGCCGGAAACGGAGACGTCCGGGTTGGCATCCATGAACTTCTCGGCAGCAGCCTCGACGAGAGCCTGGAACGAGGAGGCACCGTCGTAGGTCACCTCGCCGGAGACGGACTCGGCAGCAGCGCTACCCTTGTCGGCGGCGTCGGATGCGCCGGAGCCGCCGCAACCAACGAGACCGAGACCGACGATGCCGGCAAGACCACCAGCGAGGCCGAGGAACTGACGACGAGAATAAGCCTGATCGAGCATGATCTTCCTTTCGTACATGCGACTCGCGGGCACCCTGCCCGCTTTGCTGTTTGGAAAGATACGGCCCCGATCGGGCGACGGCCGCGTTATCTGCGGTTTCTTACGGGCTATTGATAGACCCTTACCGCAAGCGCGGCTCGGCTTTACAAACGGATAACAAACCCGCCACCAAGCATGACCTGCCTTTTACACCAGAGGAACGTCCCCCAAGACTACCCAACCGCAAAAGAAAACGCCCGGGCCGAAGCACCGGGCTCGTAATGCAAGTTTGTACCCAAGCAGGATATAGTGGGAGCCCTACAGCTCCAGCTCATTCAAGCGCAAGATTGCCACGATATAGATCTTGAGCGCCTGCTTGAGCTGTTCTTCGCTGGCACACTCGTTGGGGCCGTGCATCTGGCCGCCCCACGCGGGCAGCTCAAGGCCGGTCTCCTCGGGACCAAACGACACGGCGCGGGCAAAGTTGCGTGCGTACGTGCCACCGCCCATGGCGAAGGGCTCGGCATGCTTACCCGTAAACTCGTTATAGGTATCAATAAGCGCCTTCACGGCCGGATCGTCGGCAGAGACCGAGAACGGCACCTTCGCACGACCCACACGGCACGTCACGCCAAAACGGCCCACGAGCGGGTCGAGCTGCTCGCGGATGGCATCGGCACTCGTGCTGTCGGGGAAGCGCACGTCGATGACCTGCTCAATATGGCCATCCGCCACGCGGATGACACCAGCGTTGCAGGTAAGCGGGCCAAACGCCGGACTCGTCGCATCGATACCCAGGCCGCGGCCATAGGCATCCGCATGCACAAAGGCCAGGAACTTGACGAACTCGTGCTCGGCAGGCGTCAGCAGGCGCTCGTCGCGTGCACCAAACGCGTCCTCGGCCTCGCGCAGATACGACACGATCAGGCCGACGGCATTGATCGTCCCCTCGGGCATCGAGGCGTGACCGCCAATACCGTGGGCGAAAATCTGCGCATGCCCGTTATCGAGTGTCGTGATCTCCAGGCGGTCGACGTTCTCAACGGGCACCGGCAGCTCATCGGCGGAAATCGCAAGTTCGCAGATGGACTGCGACGGGATAGCGTTACTCGCCTCGGCACCGCTCCACGATACGATGCGCCCTCCATCGATCTTGGGGCTCACAAACGTCGCCCCAAACTGGCCCTTCTCGGCATTGCAGACCGGGAACTCGGCATCAGGCGTAAACAGAAAGTCAGGGTTGGGGTAGTTCTCCAGATAATGGTGAACGTCGGACATGCCCACTTCCTCATCGCAGCCCAGCAGCGCGCGGAAGGTGTAGCGCGGCACAATGCCGCGCTTGAGCAGGTACGCGCCGGCATAAAGCGACAGCACTGCCGGGCCCTTGTCGTCGATCACGCCGCGACCGAGCAACCAGCCCTCGCGACGCTCCATCGCGAACGGGTCGGTGTTCCAGCCAGGGCCGGCGGGAACCACGTCCACGTGGCAGATA
>USMA01000105.1 GCA_900555765.1 uncultured Collinsella sp. | reverse complement strand
TATACCTGGCAGGCATAGTGCAGGGTGCGAGCGACATCACCGGCAAGGTCGAGATGGCGCACATCTATGACACCCATACCGAGATGGCCGAGATGCCGATCTTCATCTAGCTCGGCCTGCTCGTGACGCCCGCACGCCTGCCGCAAATGCTGTTACCCGGTCTGGCGCTCATGGCGTTTATGCTCTTTGCGAGCCGCCCCATCGCTGTCGGTCTGCTGCTGGCGCCCTTTAAGACAAACCCCCGCCAGGTCGCGCTCGTAAGCTGGGCGGGCCTGCGCGGAGCAGCTTCGGTCGTCTTTAGTCTCTTTGCCGTGGTGGCCGACGTTCCCGGTGGACACGACCTATTTGACCTGGTCTTTGTGATTGCCGTGTCGAGCATTGTGGTGCAGGGCTCGCTGCTGCCGGCGGTGGCGAAGAAGCTCGATATGATCGATGCGACCGGCGACGTGCGCCGCACCTTTAACGACTACCGCGACGAGGACGGCATGTCGTTTGTAAAGCTCAAGGTGGGCGCTGGACATCCGTTTGCCGGACGCTCGCTCGCGGACATTGGCAGCGCCACCGACATGCTCGTGGTCCTGGTGCTGCGCGACGGGGCGCACCCGGTACTGCCCAATGGCGACACCGGGATCCAGGAAGGAGATCTGCTGGTGATGGCCGCGCCGACGTTTGAAGAGCATGCTGAGGTTACGCTGCGCGAGGTCACCGTGACCCCCCACGGTCGCCTGGCCGGTCAGCGCCTGCGCGACGTGCCGCAAGGCAAGCATCCGTTTATTGTGGTGATGCTCAAGCGCGACGGTCAAACGATCATCCCCGACGGCAACACCCTCATATACGCCGGCGACGAAGCCGTCATTGCCACACTGGCGTCGTAGTGACCAGGAGGTAGCTAATTTGCGACGAAGAGATCAAGCGCCTAGAGAACCTCATGCCTTCGCTCGCTGATTTGGATTTGCCTGAGGAGTAAAGCACCCCTCCCCCATGTAACCATCCTGTAAATCATAGCGGCGCACTCGGGTTTTACCGTGATGCGGTCGCGCCCGGCGCTCCACTGTGCTAAAGTATCCCGAAGGTTCATACGACTACGAGGGGGAACTAGAAGATGGCACGTGTGCACAACTTCTCAGCTGGCCCGGCCGCGCTGCCTACCAGCGTGCTCGCCGAGATCGCCGACGAGATGATGGACTACCGCGGTTGCGGCATGTCCGTGCTCGAGATGAGCCATCGATCTAGCATGTACCAGCAGATCATCGACGACGCCGAGACTACCCTGCGCCGCCTGCTGAGCATCCCCGACAGCTACCGCGTCCTGTTTTTGCAGGGCGGCGCCACGCTGCAGTTTGCGGGCATCCCCATGAACCTCATGCGCCGCGGCCGCGCCGGCTACATCGTGACCGGCAACTTTGCCAACAAGGCATACAAAGAAGCCGCCAAGTACGGCGAGGCCGTGCTGCTCGCGAGCTCCGAGGACACCAATTTCGACCGCATCCCCGACATGGCCGACATCAACGCGCGCATTGCCGCCGAGGCCGCGAGCGACGGGCTCGACTACGTCTACATCTGCCAGAACAACACCATCTTTGGCACCATGTACCACGAGCTGCCCAACTGCGGCGACGTGCCGCTGGTCGCCGATGTCTCGAGCTGCTTTCTGTCGCAGCCGCTCGACGTTGAGCGCTACGGGCTCATTTACGCCGGCGCGCAGAAAAACGCCGGTGCCGCGGGCGTGACCGTGGTCATCGTGCGCGACGACCTCATCGCCGACGGCCCCGCCTTTGCGCAGACGCCGCAGTACATGGACCTTAAGACCCAGGCCGCCAAGGGCTCCATGCTCAACACGCCCAACACCTTTGGCATCTACGTGTGCGGCAAGGTATTCCACTGGGTCGAGGAGACCGGCGGACTTGCCGCCATGGCCGAGCGCAACTGGGCCAAGGCCAACCTGCTCTATGACCTGCTCGAGCACAGCGAGCTGTTCCATGGCACCACGCAGGCCGACAGTCGCTCCATCGCCAACGTCACCTTCCGCACCGGCGACGCCGAGCTTGACGCGGCCTTTGTCGCAGGCGCGGCCGAGCACCAGATTCAAAACGTCAAGGGCCATCGTCTGGTAGGCGGCATGCGCGCGAGCGTCTACAACGCCGTAACCATGGAAGACGTGCAGGCACTGGCCACGTACATGAAGGACTTCGAAGCGCAGCATAGTTTGAGTCCGCGATCTAACTAGCCCGCAACACGCGGGCCGACAAGCCACCTCAGACCACCCTGTTTAGATCAAAACCTGCTAAGGAGTTTTTCCATGCGCAAGATTAAGACCATCGACGACATCACTAAAGACGGCAAAGTCGAGTTTGGCGAGGGCTACGAGTTTGTAAGCACCGCCGAGGAGGCCGACGCCATCCTGATGCGCTCGACCGACCTGCACGGCTACGAGCTGCCCGAGGGCATCCGCGCCATCGCCCGCTGCGGCGCCGGCGTCAACAACATCCCCGTCGAGGAGTACGCCAAGAAGGGCGTCGTCGTCTTTAACTCCCCCGGCGCCAACAGCAACGCCGTTAAGGAGCTCGTCCTAGGCATGCTGGAGCTCTCGAGCCGCGGCGAGGAGCAATCGATGAACTGGGTGCGCGACAACGCCGACGACCCCGAGATCCAGGTCGACGCCGAGAAGGCCAAGAAGGCCTTTGTGGGCCGCGAGCTCAAGGGCAAGCGCATCGGCGTCATCGGTCTGGGCAACGTAGGCTCCAAGGTCGCCAACGCCTGCGTCGATCTGGGCATGGACGTCTACGGCTATGATCCGTTCATTTCCGTCGAGCACGCGTGGGTGCTGAGCCGCGAGGTGCAGCGCGTGGGCACGCTCGAGGATCTCTGCCGCGGCTGCGACTACCTCACCGTACACGTGCCCAGCAAGGCCGACACCATCGGCATGATCAGCGCCGAGCAGATTACCCTGCTGGCACCCGACGCCGTGCTCATCAACTACGCACGCGAAACCATCATTGACGAGGACGCCGTCGACGCTGCCCTGCGCGAGGGCAAGCTGAGCTGGTTTAGCTGCGACTTTGCCACGCCCAAGACCGTCAAGATGCCCAACACGTTTATCACCACGCACTCGGGCGCCGGCACTGGCGAGGCCGAGGCCAACTGCGCCGATATGGCCATCAGCGAGCTCAAGGATTACCTGGAGAACGGCAACATCGCACATAGCGTCAACTACCCCGCCTGCAGCATGGGCAAGGCGCGCGCCGCAAGCCGCATCGCCTGCCTGCACGCCAACGTGCCCAACATGATCGGCCAGATCACGGCCATTCTCGCCAAGGACAACGCCAACGTGCAGCGTATGACCAACGAGTCAGCCGGCGAGAACGCCTACACCATGTTCGACACCGACGAGCACCTGAACAGCAGCACGATCGAGGCGCTCAAGCAGATTCCGTCGATGTATCGCGTGCGCGTAATCAAATAGCGCCGGCTGATCTGACGGGCAGTTCCCCATGTGGCCTGCCCGTCACTGACATTGAATGCCCGCGGGGGCGCCTTTCGCACGAGAGGCGCCCCCGTTTTTGTGAGCACTCTATTAAATGCACTGAGCCGCTTCTTGGCATACAATCTGTATGTTGACCTAACTATCTGTGAGGTGCCTATGGTTGATACAGATTTTGCTTGGCGGCTTACGCAAGGGCTCGTGCGGATCGACAGTTCCGACCCAGGTGCGTATGAGGGCGAGATTGAACGCTATATCAAAGCGTTGGTTGAGGAACGGTTGGCGCAGCTGAGCCATCCGGTACTCGATGCCGTGCAGATTGCAGAGCTCGAAGTACTCCCCAGGCGCCGCAACCTTATGATTACCGTGCCGGGCGTGAGCGACGAGGCGCGACTCGTCTACATCTGCCACATGGATACCGTCACCCCGGGAGATGGCTGGGACGCGGACACGCCGCCGCTCGGGGCGACCATGCGGGACGATAAGCTCTATGGTCGCGGTGCGGGCGACATGAAGGGCGGTCTGGCCTGCGCCATTGCCGCACTGGTCCATACGCTCGAGCGCGTGGCGGCGGATGGCGCGCTGCCCCGCCGCGGCTTTTCGCTCATCTGCTCGGTCGACGAGGAAGACTTTATGCGAGGCTCCGAGGCAGCCATCGATGCCGGCTGGGTCGGTTCGCGCGAATGGGTGCTGGACACCGCGCCCACCGACGGACAGATCCAGGTGGCGCACAAGGGGCGTACGTGGTTCGAGATTGAAATGGCTGGCGTAACGGCGCATGCGAGCCAGCCGTGGAAGGGCGCGGATGCCGTCGCCGCCATGGCCGAGGTCGTGTGTTCGCTCCGTCGCGCGTTTGTGGCGCTGCCCGCGCACGATGAGCTGGTGTCTTCGACCATCACGTTTGGCCAAATCGAGGGCGGATATCGCCCCTATGTCGTGCCCGACCGCGCCAAGGTCTGGGTCGATATGCGCCTGACTCCGCCGACCGATACGGCCGTCGCGAAGCGCATGGTAGAGCAGGCCATCGCCGGCGCCGAAGCCGCCCTTCCCGGCTGCCATGGAAGCTATACCGTGGCAGGCGACCGCCCCGCTATCGAGCGCGATCCGACCTCTCCCCTTCTAGCAGCGCTCAAGCGTGCCGCCGATGCCGTGACGGACGCGGACACGACCGTCGGCTTCTTTACCGGCTACACCGACACCGCCGTCATTGCCGGCAAGACAGGTAACCGCAATTGCATGAGCTACGGTCCCGGGTCGCTCGCGCTCGCGCACAAGCCCAACGAATATGTGCCCCACGCCGATATCGTTCGTTGTCAGCAGGTGCTAATCACGCTCGCCAATAACGTGCTCTGGGACGCGAGCGGCCAAGTTGGGGCATAATAAGCCGCGAACAAACCGACTCGCGCGTTAGGACCGCCCATGAAAGCACTTCCGTTTCCCTGCATCCGCCCGGCTCAGGACCGCGTGCTCGAGGCGCTGCCTGCAATGGGCAGTATTCTGAGTGACAACGAAGCCCTGCGCGAAGCCATTGCCGATGGTCTGATGCTCAAGGACCCGGGTGCGGCGTATTACGTGTACGAATGCTCGGGCGAGCCGGGACGTGTGACGGGTGTCGTGGCGATCTGCCCGACGAGTG
>USMA01000104.1 GCA_900555765.1 uncultured Collinsella sp. | reverse complement strand
GTTGGTGGACGACAAGTCCTCGACGTGCCAGATATTTTGAGCATCGCACCAGATATGGGCATGGCGGGCCGAGACATCGTCGCCGACGTCGGTAATATCGCCCTCACCAGTGGCCAGCGCACCAATCTCAACACCCTGCTCACTCGGCTGAATCCAGCGCGGGGCGCTCACGACAAAACTGTTTTGTACGCGCAGCAAGCCCAAGGGGTGCGCCGGAGCGGGTTCGCGTTCGCCCGCGGTCATCGACATGCCAAGCGAACGCGGCGTGGAGGTGCCTCCGCCACAGGTCGCGTGCGCGTAGTCGATGGCATAGTTCACCGAGGACCGCACATCCGCCGAACAACCGACGGCGACAAACAGCACCAGCACGGCCTCGGCGCGCTCGGCGGGCATGAGTTCCGCCGCCTGGGACAGGCGATCGAGCGCGTTGCGATAGAGATTCGTGTCCTGATGGCACTCTTCGAGCGCGCGTACCATCGGTTCACCTGCAGGACCGCACACCATATTGATCACAGCCGTGGAGTCCATGGGATTTCGCTGGCGCAGGGCCAGTTGCGACATAATACGCGCAGCCGAGGTACCGTATTCGGCAAAGTAGCGCTGCTGAAGCGTACCGACCGGCGCGCGAACGATAAAGCGGGAAACCCAAGAGCGATCGGCGGCCCGGCTCTGCGGGCTGCGGCCGTCGGCGAGCGGACGGGACGAAAGCACCAAGCCGCACAGCTCGATATGGCTCAGATGCGCCGCGCGCTTAAAGATGTCAAACATGGCCCCGCATGGGGTGAGCTCAACTTGAGATGCCATGACCTAGGCCTCCTTGGTCGTAGAAATAGAATCGGACGATACTTCGACAGGTCCGCCAAAAGTACGGGCAGCTGCGGCTCCACCGGCAAGCGGAGTCGCCATCTGGACTTTTGTGCGTCGCGGTGCCGAAACGGGAAGTTCAAAGGCAAAGCCCATCGCAAGCAAAAACCACGTAAGCGTATAGGTTGCAACCAGCGCGGCAACAAGGCCGCCCATCACGGCGCGTTGGGAAAATACGCTACATGCAGCCACAACCAGCACCGGAACCTCGCAGGCAGAAAGCGCAAGCACACCCTGCAGGAAGCCCGAGCGCCGATTGCGCGCAAGTGCCCCCGCGACAACGCCGGCTATGCCTGGCAGCGCCAACGCCAGTGCGGCAATAATACCCGGTAGCGACCCAGACCACACGAGCGATCCCAAAGTCGCCGTCACGCGAGCGCCCGACGCCAGCAGCGCGGCCGAAACCACGACCACAGCCCAAACCACGCCACAGACGACCGTCGCGCCGACCATCAGCGCGCGACGACCCGCGCGGCCAGACGCATCCATGGGGCACGGCGTGAGCGGCTCGCCGCGGAGCGAACGACCGACATTTTGCGCATAGTGGTCACAAAACGCCGAGAGCGCCGCCTCGACCGCCGCCGGCTCGGGACGATCTTTTTGATGGCTGGACAGACAGGCCATCACCACGTTGAACAGCTGGGCATCGACAAACGCCAGCGCATCGCGTAGCTCCTCGGAATCCGGCTCAAGCCCCAGCTGCTGGGCCTGCTCGGCCGCGGCGAGCGCCACATCGGGCTCATGACGAAGCAGCTGAGTCAAATCGCAACCGGGCGCATGGGCACCAATGGGATAGTCGGGCAGCGTGTCCATCTTGAGACGGTAGGGGCTGGCGATGTCGCGCGTCTTTTTGCGCGAACCCGAGGTGCCCGAAGTGCTCGGCGCGGCTTCGTATGGCGCGGCGCCGGCAATGAGCTCGTAAACCGTGCTTGCTGCGGCATAGACGTCGATTGCCGGCGACATACGCAAAGCGCGCAGGTCGGGAATATCGTCGGTGAGCATCTCGGGTGGGGCATAGGCAACCGTCGCGCGACGCAGCGTGGCATAGCGCTCCGTAAACGACGCCTTGCCGCCGGTACCGGCCACGGCCGACGCAGGCTCGAGCGCCAGCGACGAGCCAAAGTCGATCAGGCACAGGTCAAAGGTGCCCTCGGCAAGCTGCCGGTCAAGCGGTAGACGCGCCGTACGCACCATAATATTAGCGGGCGAGATATCGCGATGGACAAAGCCCTCACCCACCAGGCTCATACGGCAGAGCAGATCGAACAGGTCGCGACCCAGACGCGCCGCCACAAGCGGCGACAGGCGTCCGGCATCGTCCACGGCGAGTCGCGAACGCAAGCGGGCAAGCGTCTCGCCCTCGACCCATTCCATGACAATTGCAGGCACACCGTCGACCTCGCCCCAGCCATAGAGGCGGGGAAAGCCCTTAAGACCCGAAAGGGCGCGATGGCATTCATATTCCTCGCGAAACGCCGCCTTGAACTTGGCGACCAGTGCCTCGTGAGTTGCATCGTCGTCAAACTCATCGCGCGTCGGCAAGATGAGCTGTTTGAGTGCCACGGCCTCGCCTTGGGCGTTGACGGCACGCGTCACGCGGCCGATACCGCCACGGCGCATGGTGGCATCGTCGGCAAACAGCATCGTAAAACGACGCAGATAGGCAGGCAGTTCGTCCTGACCGAGCGCAATGGCCGGCTCAAACCCGTCGACACGCGCCAGGCGCAAGCCGACCATGGGATCGCGACCGAGCGATTGTGGTGTGGTGGATGCAAGATCGGTCATCATAGGGCAAGCGCCGCCACGTTATTGTTGAAGTTACCGAGCGCGACGTCATCATCGCCGTAATGGCCGACCCATTGACATAGGTTGGTGTAACAGCCCCACAGATTGGCATACTGCTGATACCACTTTGACCGGGGCGAGAATGTCTGACGACCGAACTCGGCTCGAATGACAAACATCTCCCCGACCAGGCTGTCGCACGGCCTGGGATCTCCCGTAGAATTATAGGTCGAGACCACGTCATTGGCACGAGAAACATAGCCGTCGAGCATGTTGTACTTGGTCACAAGCCAACTGTGAATGCTCTCTTCCTCAGCAGCGGAAAGGCCACCGGAGTTTGCATCGTTGTCAGCGTTGCCGCCCGTCGAGCCGCCGTTTCCAGACCCTCCGGCAGAGGAACCCGGCCCAGAGCCGCCGCCCGAACTCGACGAATCCGAGCCGGAGCCAGAAGTATCCGAGCTACCGGGCTTTCCGGACTGCTGGGCGTCCTGCTCCTTCTGCTGCTCGACCTTATTCACCGTTGCCGCCACGCTATTGTTGGACAACCGATCGATGATCTTGGTGTTGGTGAGCACGATGGTTTTGCCATTGGCAAGCGTGACTTCGTTGTCCGGGGCCTCGGCGCCGTCCGCGTCGCCGGTGCCAAACACAATATGCGCGACCACACTTGCCCAAGCATATCCAGTCGTGGTCCCCAGGTCACTTTTGACCTCATGCCCCACGCGCGGTTCGCGTGCGGCATGTGCCTGCATCATGGACGGCACGGTCATGCCATAGGCAGAAACGCCAGCTATGACCAGCACCAGCGAGCAAGACAGCAGTGCGTACGCCCGCGGCGCCAAGCCCAGTCGGCGTCGCATGCGCACCGCGGCGCCGCGCTTTGTCTGAGTGCCACCGGGCCGCATGCGTTCTCCTCCAACAAAAACACGCCGCTCGGGAGCGGCGCATTCATTCGAATCCATATTTGAGTGTATCAGCGAACCCAAAAGGTTGCGCAACGAATGGGCAAATTAAGGATGCGAGTGGAAGCATCCATGCGATAAGCGGATACAAAGCATCTTTGTTGCACAACAAACTTACAGTCGCACGGGGAAATTATGGCTACCCCGTGCGTCGCGATGAAGACATACGGCAGGAGCAGGCTCGCCACCTAAATCGTGCGACGGGCCTCGATGGCGCGCCCAAGCGTAAGCTCGTCGGCATACTCCAGGTCGCCGCCCACGGGAAGGCCGCTCGCCAGACGCGATACCTCAACGCCCAGCGGCTTGATAGTGCGGGCCAGGTAGCTCGCCGTGGTCTCGCCCTCGATATTGGGGTTGGTGGCGATGATGACCTCGTGGATGTCCTCGTGGCCCAAGCGTGCCAGCAGCTCACGAATGTGCAACTGCTCGGGACCAATCTTGTCCATGGGACTGATCACGCCGCCCAATACGTGGTAGAGACCGTGGTAGCTGCCCGTGCGCTCAATCGCCTGGACATCGCGCGGCTCGCCCACCACGCAAATGCGAGTGGTATCGCGCATCGAATCCTGGCAGATGGAGCACTCGTCGGCCGTGGCGTAGTTAAAGCAGCGGCTGCAAAAGTGAACCTCCTGCTTAACCTCCAGGATAGCCTCGGCCAGGCGGCGCGCCTCCTCGGCATCGGCCTCGAGCAGGTAATAGGCGATGCGCTGGGCCGACTTGGGACCAATGCCCGGCAGACGGCCCAGCTCATCGAGCAATTTTTGCAGACTATGGTTGGCACTCATATATATGCGTGTCTTAGAACGGCATGCCCGGGATGTTGAGGCCGCCGGTGATGGCGCCCATCTGCTTGTTGGCGAGCTCGTTGACACCGCGGACGGCCTCGTTGACGGCAGCCATGATCATGTCCTGCAGCATATCGACGTCCTCGGGATCGAGGGCATCGGGGTCGATGGTGAGGTTGACGAGCTCCATCTCGCCGTTAACGGTCACCTTGACCATGCCGCCGCCGGCAGAGGCGTCGACGGTCTGGGACTTAAGGTTTTCCTGCGCGGCGGCAAGCTGCTCCTGCATCTTGCGAGCCTGCTTCATCATTTGCTGCATGTTCATACCGGCCATGATGGCTCCTTTACGTGCGGCCGCGCGACAAGCTGCAAGGGCAGCCGGAGCGCGACGGGACTTTCAAACTCAAAAATCGTACCACGGCGCGGGGCAAGCAAGCGGGGCGGACACGCTACCTCAGTCGATATACATGTCCTTGAGCGTGACGCACGCCCAAGATTATGCAAGGTCGAATTATGCAAGGTTGCATAATTATCTCAAGCTACATCTAGCAGAGCTGGAACCAGGCAGTTTATGCGTAGGGCTACAAGGCTACATGGCAAAATGCCGAGCCGCTGCTCGAGGCGGCACGCATGGCGGCTGGGTATAATTTGATTGTCATAGATGACGATTTGGAGGTGCCCTCGTGAATGTCCCAGCCGTACTCCAAAACATCCGCTCAAAACACCCCGTTGCATA
>USMA01000103.1 GCA_900555765.1 uncultured Collinsella sp. | reverse complement strand
TGCCGAGCATCCGTTGCGGTTTGAGTTCTTTGGCGACGAGGGCGAGCTGATTGCCGAGATCGATGAGGTCACAGGAGAGATGCTTCGTGAGTACGAGGCCATCCCCGTATGGCCGGCATCGCACTACGTGACCGAGAAGCCGAAGGTCAAGGCGGCTCTGAAATCGATCAGCGAAGAGTGCGAGAAGCGCGTGGCGGAGCTCAAGGCGACCGACAAGTTGCTCGAGGCGCAGCGTCTGCAGCAGCGCACCGATTATGATCTTGAGATGCTCGAGACGATGGGCTTTTGCAACGGCATCGAGAACTACTCGCGTCATCTGGACGGTCGCAAACCGGGTGAGCCGCCGTTTACCCTGATCGATTACTTTCCTAAGGACATGCTCTGTATCATCGACGAGAGCCATGTGACGGTGCCGCAGATCCGCGGCATGCATGAAGGCGACCGCTCGCGTAAGGTAACGCTGGTGGAACACGGTTTTCGCCTGCCCTCGGCGCTCGATAACCGCCCGCTTCGTTTCGATGAGTTTGAGGCAAGGATCCCCCAGTTTATCTATGTTTCGGCCACGCCGGGCGACTACGAGCTGCGGGTGAGCCAAAACGACGTGGAGCAGATTATTCGTCCGACCGGCCTGCTCGACCCCAAGATTGACGTGCGTCCAGTTCGCGGTCAGATTGACGATCTTGAGGACGAGATTCGCGAGCGCGTTGCCCGCAAGGAGCGCGTGCTGGTGACCACGTTGACCAAGCGCATGGCCGAGGACCTGACCGACCATCTACTTGATGCGGGCATTAAGGTCAATTACATGCACTCTGATACGGCGACAATGGACCGTATCGAGATCCTGCGAACGCTGCGCGAGGGCAAGATCGATGTTCTCGTTGGCATCAACCTGCTTCGCGAGGGCTTGGATCTTCCCGAGGTCTCACTGGTGGCAATTCTCGATGCCGATAAGGAAGGCTTCTTGCGCAACCGCCGTTCGCTGATTCAGACGATTGGCCGTGCAGCCCGTAACGCCGATGGCGAAGTCATCATGTATGCAGACGTTGTGACCGATTCGATGAAAGAGGCCATCGACGAGACGCAGCGCCGTCGCGAGATTCAGATGGCATATAACGAAGAGCATGGCATTGTGCCCAAGACAGTGCGCAAGGCCATCAACGACATCTCAAGTTTTATTGCCGAGGCCGAAAAAAATGTGGGCTCCAAGGGACGCTCGAAGGGCGACTCTCTTGGCCATGGCGCATTCTATACGCCCGATGAGTCGGGCGAGGGCGGTGTGCCGGAAACGGTGGCGCCCGAGCAGACACTTGCGGAGCAGTTGGAAGAACTGCCGCATGACGAGCTTGTGCGGATCGTCGAAACCATGGAAGAGGATATGCGTAACGCTTCTGCCGCTATGGACTTTGAGGAGGCGGCGCGCCTGCGCGATGCTGTCGTTCAGATTCGGGCGATGCTCGAGGGTGCGTCTGAGGACGAGACGATCGAGCGCTTACGCTCGCAGGCCCGCAAGGGTTCCACGTTCGCATCGGGCAGAAAACGCCAGGGTGCACGGTTTAAGAAATAACGAACAGGCCCCGAGTTCCCTGTGGAGCTCGGGGCCTATGTCTTTTGCGCGCTGGAATTTGTGCGTTAGAGGTCTGCGATCAGGGCTTCAGCACAACGGATGCCGTCGGTGGCCGCGCTCATGATGCCGCCGGCATATCCAGCTCCCTCACCACAAGGGTAGAGGCCCGGGGTCGACACGGCATGGCACGTTCGGTCTCGAGTGACAGTGACCGGTGAGCTCGAACGAGTCTCCACGCCGGTAAGAACGGCATCGGGGCGGTCGTAGCCTCGTAGCTTTTTTCCGAGTAGGGGAAGTCCCAGGCGGAGCGACTCGACGATATGCTGCGGCAGGGCTTCGTCAATTGCCGTCCAGGTCACACCGAGCGGATAGGTGGGCTTTACCTTTCCGGGCGCCTTGCTGGCGCGTCCTGCGAGGAAATCTCCGACGAGTTGTGCCGGTGCGTTCCAGTTGGAACCGCCCAGGCGATAGGCGGCCGCCTCGCAGGCACGCTGGAGCTCGATGCCGGCAAGCGGGTCATCGTTGGGAAGGTCCTCAGGCGTGACGTTAACGAGCAAGGCGGCATTTGCGTTGCGTCCGTCGCGGGCATTGAGGCTGGCGCCGTTGACGCACAGGTGGCCCTGCTCGGAAGAGGCGGCGACAACCTGTCCGCCGGGGCACATGCAAAACGAGAACACGCTGCGGCCGTTGGGAAGATGGGCAACAAGTTTGTAAGGGGCCGCCCCGAGCGCTGGATGTCCCGCCAAGGCTCCATATTGGGCTCTGTCGATGTCGCGCTGCGGATGCTCGATGCGAACGCCCATGGCAAAGGTCTTTTGTGCGAGGGCCACGTTGTGGTCTTTAAGGAGCCCAAAAATATCGCGAGCAGAATGCCCGCAGGCGAGGATGAGGTGCTTTGTCTCGATTGGCTCGCAAGCGGCGTCTTGGGACGATTGGACATCAATACCGGTAATGGCGCCAGACGCGTCGATGTGAATGTCGACGAGCTTTGTTCGATAACGGACGACACCTCCGAGCTGCTCGATGCGCTGGGATATAGCGGTGACAACCGTGGGAAGGATGTCGGAGCCAATGTGCGGCATGGCATCCCACAGAATATCGTGGGGCGCACCCGCCTCGACGAAGGTTTCGAGGATAAGGCGATGGGCGGGATTTTTTGTTCCCGTATTGAGCTTGCCGTCCGAGAAGGTCCCCGCGCCGCCCAGACCAAACTGAATATTGCTCTCGGAGTCGAGGCTGCGTTCCTTTAGAAAGAGGTCGATCGCCTGCGAGCGGCGAAATGCCGGGTCGCCGCGCTCGATAAGCAAGGGCTTAAGACCTGCTTTGGCGAGCGTGAGCGCAGCGAAAAGGCCGGCGCATCCGGCGCCGACAACGACAGGGCGTTCTTGAGGTGCGTCGGAGACGGGGGAGGGGAATGAGGGCCCATCGTCCTCTATCGCGCGTACGCGCGAGCGGTCACGCTCGGCGACGCTGTCGACCGCTTCTCGCTCGAGGTGGGGACTAGTCAGCTCAACACGAAAGCTCAGGATAAAATGGACGTCTCGTTTTTTGCGAGCGTCGATTGACTTGCGGTGGAGCTCGATGGACTTGATCTCGGAGTCCTTGCAACGTAGGACGCGCTTGGCGACTCGCTTGCCAGCGATGAGGCAGGCATTTTCATCGCCGGCTTCATCGAGCGACGCGTTGACTTGGGTGATTTCGATCATCGAGGTCTCCTTAGAGGCAAGAAAGAGGCCGTCCGGTATCCCAGACGGCCCGAATGCGTTTTTGATTATAGACTGCGCGGCTACAAGCGGCTTGCAGCGCGAATGCCCGAGAGCCAGGCCCACGCAAGGTTAAAGCCTCCGCAATCGGCGTCGATGTCGAGCGCTTCGCCGCAGACGTAAAGCGGGGCGCCTGTGGCGCCGCTCACGCAAAGACCAGGTGCCGAGACGCATTCGATAGATATGCCGCCACGTGTGACCTGCGCCGAGCGCTCCTCGGCTGTACCCTCGACGAGCAACTTAAAGTGCTTGAGGATCGAGACCAGGTGGATGACATCGTTGGAGCCTGGATGGCACTGCTCGAACGCTGTGCAGACAACGCAGGAGAGTTGCGGGGCGAGCATGCCGTCGAGCCAACGGGGATTGCGGGGCGAAAAGCCGCCGAGCAGCTTAACGCGCTGGTTAAGCATATCGAGCAGCTCGTCTTTAGAGAGGTCGGGGAAAACGTCGAGCAGGATCGTATCGCCGCGCTGGATACGACGGGAGAGGTTGAAGACAGCGACGCCCGAGATGCCGAAGGTTCGAAACAGCACTTCACCGTCTTCGTACCAGAGCTCACTAAGGTTACGGGCGAGCGTCAAGCGGGCGCGGACGCGCAGACCATCCAACGTCTTGAGTGCCGCCCGATCGCCAGCGACCGTTGCCGATACGGGGCAGAGGATGGGGTGCAGCGAAGTGAGGGGGAGGCGAAACGTATCGGCGATGCCGGTGGGGTTGCCGCCCGTGGCGATAATTACGGCATGTGCCTGCAGGGCCGCGTTCTTGCGAGGGACATCGGCGAGCGCTTTCCGAAGCGAGCGGAGCTCCGATTTTCGGTCGTCGTGCTTTTTTGCCTTGAGCACCCGCGCTGGACGGTCTATTTGGAGTGCCCAGCCTTCGGAAGCTTTGTGCGCCGAGGCAACGTTGGCTCCGCAGATTAAGGTGATACCTAGGCGGTCGCAAACGTTGAGAAGCGCGTCGCGCACCGATTCAGCGCGAAGGGAGCGCGGGTACAGCCGGCCTTCCTCGGAGGTTGTCATGATACCCAGCGAGGAGAAGAAACCCATAAGCTCTTGTTCGGGCTGGGGGCCCATGACGGATTCGACGAATGCGGGGTGGTTATACCGCTGAGGATCAATCGATTCGTTGGAGAGGTTGCAGCGGCCGTTACCGGTCGCAAGGAGCTTAAGGCCACAGGCGACATCGCGCTCAACGATGCAGACGCTTTTGCCAGCGCGTGCGGCCGTAATGGCGGCGGCGAGGCCTGAAGCCCCGCCGCCGATTACCAGGACGTCATAGAAGGCGCTCGTGTTCACTTAGGCCTCGTCGGTCTCGTGCGGGGCAATGGCCTCGACGGCAGAGACTGCCTTGGGCAACATGCCATCGGGCAGCGCGGTCTCGACCTCGCCCTTATCGCAGGCCTCGGCGAGTGCCGGATTGATGGGAAGCTGGCCCAAGATGTCGAGGTTATAGCGCTCTGCGACCTCGGGGAGCTTGCTCTTGCCAAAGACCTCGATCTTCTTGCCGCAGTCGGGGCACTCAATATAGCTCATGTTTTCGACGATGCCCAGAATGGGGACGTTCATCTTCTCGGCCATGTTGACCGCCTTGGCGACGATCATCGAGACCAGATCCTGCGGGCTCGTGACGATGACGATGCCGTCGACGGGCAGCGACTGGAAGACGGTGAGCGCGACGTCGCCTGTTCCCGGAGGCATGTCGACCAGCAGGTAGTCGATGGGGCCCCACGAGGTCTCGCTCCAGAACTGCCTACTGGCGCCTGCGATGACCGGCCCGCGCCAAAGGACGGGGTCGGTCTCGGTTTGGAGCAGAAGGTTGGCGCTCATGCCCTTGAC
>USMA01000102.1 GCA_900555765.1 uncultured Collinsella sp. | reverse complement strand
AGCTTTAATAGATGCTCGATTTCCTCGGCGCTCTTAATGTACACGGCATATGAGCCCCGCCGTGCATTAACACGAGCATGGACCCCAATCTGCTCCAACAGATCGCAAAGCCCCTAGGCATATTGCTCGCCCTGCACAGCGATCTCCAAATGAAAATCGCCGCGTGGATCGGCCACGAAGCCGCCCGCGATGAGCGCGCCGCGCATATAGGCAAGTCTACAGCAACGACTGGCAACGATATGTCGGGGCACGCCGGCCACAAGTCCTCCCCTACGGTCGAGGATACCCAGCAGAACCAAGGCCTTATCCAGGTCTGGCTGATCAGGCAAGGTGATGAGGTAGTTTCGAACCTTATGCAATACAGATTTACGGACGGTGAACTCCGTTTTGAGCTTAAGGATACGATGCGTCAGCGTGATCATCGTGCGCGCGACGGCTCCCGTCTCAGTCGCAACCGTCAAACGATACCGCCCAGAGCCGGTAAGCGAGAGCGTACCGCTCACGCGCGTGAGGGCGGCAAGCGTCGACAAGTCGCAGTATTCACATTCGGGTTCGCAGCGCGCGAGCTCGTCACGCACCTCGGCGGTAAACGACATGCAGGCCTATGCCTTCGTGTTGGCGCGCGACAGGTCGCGGTGGGAGATGCTCACATGATACTGAGCGCCTTCCAGGTAACGGGCCGTGGCCTCGGCAATGGCAACGCTGCGGTGCTGGCCGCCCGTGCAGCCGATGGCGATAGAAAGCTGCGGCTTACCCTCCGCGATATAGCCCGGCATCACCGTATCGAGCAGCTGTGTCCAAGCCTTCCAAAACTCCTGCGTCTTGGGATGGTCCAGAACAAAATCGGAGACCTATTAATCGAGCCCGGTCATCGTGCGCATCTCGGGATCGTAGAACGGATTAGGCAGGAAGCGGACGTCGATCATAATGTCCGCTTCGACGGGCATGCCGTGCTTAAAGCCAAACGAGAACACGTGGACGTCCATGAGCTGCTGGTCGGACAGCTCGGAAAATGCCATACGTAGCTTGTTGCGCAGCGCAGAGGTGCGCAGACGGCTCGTGTCGATAATCATATCGGCTCGGTCGCGCACGCCCTGAAGCTGAAGGCGCTCGCGCTGAATGGCATCGGCCGTAGTCTCCCCCGGCTTGGCAATGGGATGACGGCGGCGAGTTTCGCTGTAGCGACGAATCAGCACCTCGTCAGAAGCCTCCAGGAACACGATGTCGCAGCTCATCTCGCGCTCTTCGAGCGCGGCGACCGCATCGAGCAACTCGTCAAACAGTCCCTGGCTACGCAAATCGCAGGTGACGGCGAGATGCCTGCCCACGCCCGTATTGATGCCGACGAGCTCGGCAAGCTGGGCGATGAGACGCGGAGGCAGGTTATCGATGCAAAAATAGCCCATGTCCTCGAACACGTGCATGGCCTGTGTGCGGCCCGATCCGGACATTCCGGTGATGATGACGATATCGGGGATGCGCTCCGAGCGCTCCGCCGCATCCATGGCATCTCCCTTTTGCATGTGCTGCCTCCCGAAAACAAGCGCGGGACCCAGCAACCCGGATCCCGCGCGGTCAATTGCCTAAATTGAGTATACCGCCCCGAGCGGATACGAGGCCTGTCTTACGCCTCAAGCGCAGCCTTGAACCAACTCGTAATACTCGTGGGGTGCGTGATGGCGGTGCCGACGACAACGGCCCAGGCGCCAGCATCAATCGCAGCGCGAGCCTCCTCGGGCGTATGCACGCGACCCTCGCAAATGATGGGAAGGCCGGGGAATTCCTCAGTCGCCTGGCGCAGGAGCGGCAGATCGGGACCGTCGGCCATGGTGCAATCGATAGCGGCAACACCATGAGAAAGCGTGGTGGACACCAGGTCGAAGCCCATGTCAACAGCACGACGAATATCCTCGATGGTGGCACAGTCGGCCATCAGGAGCACGCCCTCCTCGTGCAGCGGGCGGAAGGTATCCTCGACCGTCTTGCCATCTGGGCGCGGACGATCGGTGGCGTCGATCGCCACGATATCGGCACCGGCAGCAACGCAGGCGCGAGCGTGACGCAGCGTCGGCGTGATGTAAACGCCCTCGTGCCCATCCTTCCACAGGCCGATGACGGGAACCTCACAGCGACCCTTAATGGCGGCAATGTCGGCAAGGCCCTGGCAGCGAATGGCGGCAGCGCCGCCGAGCTCGCAAGCGCGAGACATTTGCGCCATGGTCTCGGGCGTACGAAGCGGCTCGCCCATATACGCCTGAACGCTCACGACGAGCTTGCCCTTCAGGGATTGAATCAAAGGATCGACGGTCATAAGGCTGCAACCTTTCTCAGAACAGCCTCCCGAGGCGTGTTGTCTCGGGAGGCTCCTACAGCAGATACGTTTACTTCAACGAGGCAAGAAGATGCTCAGCAGCACCGATGAGCGGAGCATCGCCCTCCAGAGAACCGATGAGGATCGGTGTGTCCTGAAGCGGATCGAGCGCCTGGCTGGCATAGCCCTCGTGCACCGAATCCTTCCACGTCTGCGAACGCCAATCGGGACCTTGGTGAATCACGCCGCCCGAAAGCACGATGACCTCAGGGTCCAGGATGTTAGCGAGCGAGCCCAAGCTGGCGCCCAGCGCAAAGCCGGCGTCATGGATGACCTCGGTCGCCTTTGCGTCGCCCGCACGGCACAGGTCGTTCACATCGCGACCGACCGAAGGACGGCTGGGGTCGACGCGGCCTAAACGCTCATCGTACATTCGACCAATGGATGTGCCCGAAGCAACCGACTCCAGATGGCCGGAACGCCCGCAGGCGCACGGAATGCCGGCGGCAGCCGAGCACTCGATGTGGCCCATATGGCCAGCAGCACCATGGAAGCCCTGCATCACGCGGCCGTTCTCGACATATGCGCCGCCGATGCCCGTACCGATGCCAAGACACAAGACGGAGAACTTGCCCTTGCCGACGCCCCAGTGGGCCTCGCCCAGAGCATGAGCCTGCACGTCGCCTACGACGGCAACGGGAAGACCGCGGTCCTCGCGCAGACGCGGCCCCAACTGCACGCCGGCCCAGCCGGGCATGAGCACGATGGCATACGCGATGGCGCCCGTCTTGGGATCGACGACGCCGGCGGCACCGATACCGACGCCAAGGACCTCGACATCGGGATTCGCCTCGAGAGCAGCCTTGATGGACGCCTCGATACGCTGGAAGACGGCCTCGCCGCCCTCCTGGGCCTCGGTAGGAACCTCGGCCTCAAAAACGGGATGGGGCACGCTGCCGTCAGCCGGGTACTCCATGATGGCAGTCGCGATCTTAGTTCCGCCGATATCGACAGAGCAGACGTACTTGTTCTCCATGTCGCTCTCCTTCGGAGACAAAAACAACTACAGGAAATGCGCCGTCAGGCTAGCCGTCACAGCGCGGTAAAGGTTTTCCAGGTGCCCGAGATCGCCGAGAAACCGTGTGGCCATTGACCTAATGGGTCATGGCCGCACGGTTGAACGGCGAGGTCGGGTGCCTGGGAAAGCTTTAAAGGAGACCGTTGTCCTGGAGGACCTTGCGAATCGCCTCGACGTTCTCGCCGGTCATGGCCTTCACCGGGCGCGGCATGGTCGGGCTGTCGAAGATACCCATGAGGTTCATAGCGGTCTTGAAGGCGCCGCCGCCACCGGCATAGCCCTGGACGCCCGAGGTGACATCCCAGATGTGCGAAATCTCATAGAGGCGATCCTGCTCGGCCTTGACGGTAGCCCAGTCACCAGCCTGAGCGGCCTTCCACTGACGCACGTAGCCCTCGGGCTCAACGTTGGCGAGACCCGGGACGGAACCGTCGGCGCCACCGAGGTAGGCGCCGTCGACAACAACCTCGTGGCCGGTGAGAATGCTCATCGGATGGCCGTTCTTCTCGTTCTCCTGAACGAGGTAGCGGAACGAGATGTCATCACCCGAGGAATCCTTGACGCCGGCCAGAACGCCCTCGGCGCCGAGCTTGGCAAGGAGCTTCCAGGGGAGCTTGGTGTGAACGCAGACGGGAATGTCATAGGCAAAGATGGGCAAGTCGAGTTCCTCGTGCAGGATGCGGAAGTGCTCCTCGACCTCGGTCATGCCCTGCAGGGCATAGAACGGGCAGGTGGCGACGAGGGCATCGGCGCCCAGCTCCTGGGCGACCTTGCCGTGCTCGATCATGCGCTCGGTCTCGGTATCGATGATGCCGACCAGAACGGGAACGCGATGGTCGACGATACGGACGGCCTCGGCGATAATCTGGCGACGGCGCTCGTCGGTGGAGAAGACGACCTCGCCCGAGGATCCCAAGAAGAACAGGCCATCGACGCCAGCATCGATCATGCGGTTGATGCTGCGCTCAAAGGAGGCAACGTCAAGCTGGTGATCTTCGGTATCGGGAACAACGACGGGAGGGATAACGCCGGTGAATTTCTGAGTTGCCACAAGAATCTCCTTAGTTGTCTGGCGGGCGGCCCTATGCCACCCACTCTTGTTGGCAGTGTCCAGGCCGTCTAGGCCAAAGAACACGAGTAGAACGTTTGGTTAAAAAAGTCGACGACTTCGTTTTCGAACGCATTGATGCGCTCGTGAGCGTATTTGGCATAGATGATATGCTTCCGGTCACACTCAAGACCGTTGAATACGGCAAACTGACCCTTGGGATCGCTCACGGTATCCATAAGCGATGTGCCCATGAGTACCGATCCGCACACCCGAGACGACAGGGCCTCGAGACCGCCGGGAAGCGGATTGGCAACCGCCGTGCAGGCGAGGCCCCGCTCGTCCAGAGCAGAAACCGCCAGCGCGACTCCGCCGCCAAGACCCTCGCCCCATGCAAAGATGCGGTCGGGGTCCATGCCATCAAGATTGCGCGCCACCTTCGCCAGCGCGCAACCCCAACGGACGCGCTCGACAAAAGCGGGCGAAGAAATCCCCCGCTGCAGGTCGTCCGCACCAGCAACATCGCCATCCAGCGCGAGAACGGCATACCCCATGGCGGCAAATCTCGTCATGTGATGCCAGCCGCGCACAGGCCGATCGATGTCGTGGAACATCAGGCACAACGGCACGCGCTCAGATACTCGGGCACGACCGACAGGCTCGATCAAACGAGCGTGAATCGCATCGTCACCGAGCTCAAAGGAGACCTCCGAGTAACGGGCGCAGGGGTTAACAAAGTCAATCGCCGTTATGGCCA
>USMA01000101.1 GCA_900555765.1 uncultured Collinsella sp. | reverse complement strand
CGCGCCTTTAGACGCGAGCCCGGGGCCCGTGGGTTATACCCTAAGAGCAAACCACCCTTTTTAAGGGTGGTTCTGATGGGGGCGCGAATGGTCCGCTCCGACCTGCAAAATCTGTGCTCACGGTGCGAATGACGCCCCTAACCTTAAACTTTAGCTTGAACTTAGCTATAATGCGCTACGTTCCTGCCAGGCTGTGGTTGCGGACGGACGAAATGTCCATCCTAGTCCAAGACAGACGCGGTCAAAGGGATCCACGTAAGCGACCGCGTGCGCGCGGCGCGATCATGGCGCGTCCTAGATGTAAGCCGCACCGTCCGTTCTACTATCTTTGGGGCAATACCGCCTCGCGGGCGAGCGGGCCAGTCGTGAAGGTGGCTATGGCCTCCCGCGCAAACACCCCGGTGCGCAAGTGTGGGGTCAAATACCAGGTCAGCTGGTGGGAACAACCCGTTATTCCGCGCAACGCACGGATTGTATACGACACAGAAGGCAGGGTAGTGGACATGGTGAGGGGCAGCTTGATGCACGCGGCTCGGTTGGGTGCTGGGACCGCGGCGGTCATTGCCGTATTGGGCTTGAGCGGATGCGCGTTCAACCCACTGTCCACGTTCACGACGCCCACGATTGACCAGATCGAGCGCGAGACCGTCACGCCGGCGGTGTCGGACGATGCCCTGGTCACTCCCGGTACCCTGACGGTTGCCCTCGATACCTCCGATGCTCCGCAGGCCATGCAGGGCGCCGATGGTAACCTCACGGGCTACGCAGTCGACGCTGCCCGCGCCCTTGCAAGTCGCATGGGACTCAAGGTTGCCTTCGTCGATGCGTCTTCTGCCGATTCCGCGCTTGGCGACAAAAAGGCCGACATCTTCATTGGCGACATCAATTCCACGGATGGTGATATCAGCACGCTTGGTACTTGCCTGTACGACGCTGCGGCAGTGTTCGGAAAGACGAGCGACGGCGAGTCGCTGAGCGTTTCCACCGAAACGCTTAACACCGCTACCCTGGGCGTTCAGACCTCCTCGGCCTCGCAGGAAGCGCTCGCCAAGCAGAGCATCACGGCCAACCAAAAGACCTTCTCCAACGTCAACGAGTGCTTTGAGGCGCTCAAGTCCGGCGAGGTCGACTACGTGATTTGCGACTCCACGGCCGGCGGCTACCTTGCGCGCCTGATGAGCCAGATCTCTTACGTCGGCGCGCTCGAGACACCCTCGACGCTCGGCGTCGCGGGCCTCGCGGCCAACGACGAGCTATGCCGCGCCGTGAGCGATGCCCTCGACGGTATCACGGTCGATGGCACGCTCGAGGCGGTCCACTCCGTCTGGTACGGCACGATGCCCTATGACCTCACCACCAAGACGGTCTCGGGCGCCGACGTACAGTCGACCGACACCGGATCCAGCGAGTCCGCATCCTCCGATTCGAGCAGCGAGGGTGCAACCTCCGAGGATAAATCGTCCAGCCAGGAGAGCACTATCACCGACGACGACATTAACAAGCTCAATAGCTAGTTATTGCTAGGGGTGGCGTTTCCTATGCGCTAGGAGAGACGCCTCTCCACGGTTTCAACACGCATTGCCGGGCTTTCCCAACAGGGGAGCCCGGCTTTTTCATCCCAATAAAACTAGCAGGTCAAAGCCAATTTTCGGGACCAAATACAAAGTCGCCGTCGCCCTCCTATAGCGCACTTTGCCACAGAAAAGTGCGAGACTTCGGTATGCGGTATCAAGCAATCGTTATTCGGGTCTTTGGGAATCCGCGTGATTAAATGCACGGCAATGGGTACATAGCCAGTACAGTAAGTCCCCGAGGCAGATTGGAGCCACGTATGGATATCAAGGTTTCTGGACGCAAGACGACGGTAACCGATGCTCTGCGTGCGCATGTGGATGAGAAGATCGGCGAGGCGCTCAAGGTTTTCGATATCGAGCCCATGACGGTCGACGTTGTACTTCGCTATGAGAAGAACCCCTCGAACCCCAACCCGGCAATCGTCGAGGTTACGGTTCGTGCCCGCGGTTCGGTGATTCGCGTTGCCGAGCACGGTGCAGATATGTACGCCGCCATCGACCTCTCCGCCGATAAGGTCACCCGCCAGCTGCGCAAGTTCAAGACCAAGGTCGTGGACAACCGCCAGGGCGGTGCCAGCGCCGCGGATGTCGCGCCGGTCGAGCGCGTCGAGGATCTGGCCGACCTGCTGCTGCCCGAGGAGGAGGACGACCTGCTCGTCCGCGAGAAGGTTATCGACGTCACCCCGATGACTGAGGAGCAGGCGCTGGTGCAGACCGATCTGCTCGGCCACGACTTCTACGTGTTCGAGAACGCGACGACCGGCCTTATCAATGTGGTGTATCACCGTAAGAATGGTGGATATGGCATCATCAAGCCCCGCATCGAAACACTTGACGAGTAAAATACGTTAACTTGCATGAGTTAACGGTTGGCGGCCATCCCATGCGGGTGGCCGCCTTTTTACGTAAGGAGTCGCTTTGATGGACAAGGCCGCATCCGCCGGTCATTCGAACCGTTGCCGCATCGTCGTCGATACCTGCTGCGACTTTAGCCCCGAGGTCGCCGCGAACCTTGATGTCGATATCCTGGGTTTCCCCTTCATTATCGATGGCGAGGAGCGCACGGACGATATCTGGTCGAGCATGAGCCCTAAGGAGTTCTACGATCGCATGCGCGCCGGCGCTCGCGTGTCTACCTCCGCCGTGTCGCTCGGTCGCTATATCGAGTTCTTTACCGAGTGTGCCAAGGAGGGCACGCCCACGGTCTACCTGTGCTTTACCTCGGCGCTGTCGTCGAGCTACAACTCCGCGTGCCAGGCGGCAGATGCCGTGCGCGCCGAGTATCCCAACTTTGAGCTCTACGTGGTCGACAACGCTCTGCCTTGCGCGACCGGCGCGCTCTTGGCGCTCGAGGCCGTGCGCCAGCGTTCGGCGGGACTGACCGCCAAGCAGCTGGTCGATTGGGCAAACGAGGCAAAGACCTACGTCCACGGCTACTTTACGCTCGAGAGCTTTGACGCGCTGGCTGCCGGCGGCCGCATTCCGCCCGCGGCGGCGCAGCTCACGGCAAAGCTCGATGTCAAGCCCGAGCTCTCCTACGACCTTGCCGGCTCGCTGTCGCTGATCGGCGTCAACCGCGGCCGCAAGAAGGCGCTCAAGTCCATCCTCAAGTCGTTCCGCGAGAACTACGTGCCCGACCGCACCATGCCCATCGCCATCATGACGGCCGATGCCGAAAAGGACGGTGACTGGCTCGAAGCCGCCATCCGCAAGGAGGAAGGCTGCGCCGACGTCACGATCATTCGCGGCTCCGTGGGTCCCACCATTGGCTCGCACGTGGGCCCCGGCATGGTGGCCTGCGCGTTTTGGGGCAAGAATCGCGCCGAGAAAGCCTCGCTTTCCGACCGCATCGCGCGCCGTGTGCGCGGTGAGTAGACAGGCGTTACAACCGCGGGCGCCCCGCAGCCCAAACGCTGGCACCGAGTATTCAACCTGGTAACAACACCCAACCCAAAAGGAAAGGTTTCATGGCAAACAAGCTCTCCGTCGCATTCCTCGGCACCGGAATCATGGGTGCCCCCATCGCCGGCCACATCTTGGACGCCGGCTATCCCGTCACGGTCAACAACCGCACCAAGTCCAAGGCCGCAGCGCTTATCGAGCGCGGCGCCGTCTGGGCAGATACGCCGGCCGATGCCGCGGCGAACGCCGATGTCGTCTTTACCATGGTGGGCTATCCCTCCGAGGTCGAGGAGCTCTACCTGGCGGGCGACGGCCTGCTCGCGTGCACTAAGCCCGGCGCGGTCCTGATCGACCTCACCACGAGCTCGCCCGAGCTGGCGCGCGACATTGCCGAGGCCGCCCAGGTTTCTGGTCGCATGGCGTTTGACTGCCCCGTCACCGGCGGTGAGTCGGGAGCTATCGCCGGCACGCTTACTGCTATCGTGGGCGCCACCGAGAACGACATCGCGCCGGTCCGCGACATCCTTGCCACCTTCGCGGCCAACATCTGCTGCTTCGACGGCGCCGGCAAGGGCCAGGCTGCCAAGCTCGCCAACCAGGTGTCGCTGGGCGCCTGCATGGTCGGCATGGCAGACGCCATGGCATTTGCCGAGCTGAGCGGCCTTGATCTGGAGAAGACCCGCCAGATGATCCTGGGCGGTACCGGCAAGTCCGGCGCCATGGAGAGCCTGGCTACCAAGGCGCTCGACGGCGACTACAAGCCCGGCTTTATGGTCGAGCACTTCATCAAGGACCTGCGCTTGGCGCTCGCCTATGCCGACGATCGCGAGCTTGCGCTGCCCGGCGCCGACGTGGCCTTTACGCTCTACGACATGCTCGATGCCATCGGTGGTGCCAAGCTGGGCACCCAGGCCATCACGGTCCTCTATAAGGAGGAGGCCGACGCCATCGCCGCCGGTCTGGACTGGTCGCAGTATCGTCCCGAAGAGCACGGTGCTCACGAGGACGGCTGCGGTTGCGGCGAGCACGGCGACGACCATGAGTGCGGTTGCGGCCACCACCATGGCGAGGACCACGAGTGCTGCGGCGGCCACGGCCATGATGATGGCCACGAGTGCTGCTGCGGCCATCATCACGAGGAGTAGCGCCCATGAGCTGGACGTTCGTGGTGCTCGCGCTGGTACTCTTTATCTTTGCGATCTACATCGGCTTTTTGTGCGGCCAGTGGGCGTGCGAAAAACGCGTCATCACCAAGCGCGACTACTGGATTGCCAACTTTGCAGGCGCGGCGGCAGTCGTCCTGCTGACCTGGGTGTTCTCACTGTTCCCGCTGGTGCAGTTTGCGCCGATCGGCTGGCTCGGCGGCTTTATCGCCGGCCTTAAGATGAGCTTTGGCGAGTCCGTCGGTCCGTGGCGCAAGCACGACGAGGTCTTTAACGTCAACAAGGCTCATCGCGCCGCCGCCGACGCGGGCGACGCCGAGGAACGCCGCCGCGCACGCCGCAATGGCGCGGCCGACCGACAGCTCATCTCGGTCACCGATGACAGCAAGGGTGCTGGCAAGCACGCTAAGAAATAGTAAGAAGAGGTAACTATGGCAGAAAACAAAGACGAACAGCTCACCGACGAGGAGCTGGCACAGTACGGCGATCAGGTTATATACAAGGATCTTCCTGATGACAATACCGACGGGGAAATCCCCATCGGCAACAGCGTCAGCAGATCCAA
>USMA01000100.1 GCA_900555765.1 uncultured Collinsella sp. | reverse complement strand
ATACTTGGGATCATCGGCCGGTGCATAGGCGCAGAACCACGCGTATTCGTCCTCGCCACTTTTCTCGCCCGTGCCCGACTTGCCGTATACCTGCGGCGTCAGGGTGCCAAAGTGCGCCGCCAGGGACGTCGATGCCGTGTAAATCACGTCGTGCATGCCGTTGCGAACTAGAGCCAAATCCGAATCGCTGTTGATCTTGGCCTCCAGGCGCTTCTTCTTGCCCTTGCCGTTGTACTTATAGGCATCGCCGTCGCCATCACGCGACACGGCAGATAAAAACACGTGAGGCACGTACTGTTTACCGCCGTTGGCAAGACCCATATAGGCGCACGCCATCTGCAGGGGCGTCACCAGGATGTCGCCCTGGCCGATGGCAATGTTCGTCATATCACCGGCATTCCACTTGCGGTCCTCGGCAGATGCGTCGGTGAAGTACGACTCTTTCCACTCGGCATCGGGAATACGGCCCGCGCCCTCACTCGGCAGATCGATACCGCAGGTCTTGCCTAGGCCCCAGCGACGAAAGACCTCCTGCAGGCCCTCGGAATGTTTCTCGTCATAAAAGAACGCCTTGCCCATGTCGTAGAAGACGGGGTCGCACGAGTTGGCGATACCCGACTGCAGCGTCATGGTGCCGTGGCCGGAATGCAGCCAGCAGTACTTGCCCCACGACTTGCCCAGACCCGTCCAATAGCCCGTGCAGTTGGTCGTCTGCCCCGACGTGTAGGTTCCAAACTCAAGACCGGCCAGTGCCGAGAGCGGCTTGATGGTCGAAGCCGACATGTACTGTCCGCTAATGGCGCGGATGAGCAGCGGGTGCGAACCCTTGTCATCATTGAGCTCGGTCCACACGTCATTTGAGACGCCGCCGATAAAGACGGACGGATCGAACTTGGGCTCGCTCGCCATGCCCAGGATCTCGCCATTGTTGGGATCGAGACACACCACAGCGCCGTTGCCGGCATTGCTGTAGCCAGTGGTCTTGGCAAGCTCGATAGCGCTCGCCAGTGCCGTCTCGCAGGCCTGTTGGATCTTAAGGTCGAGCGTGAGCTTAATGTCGGAGCCGGCCTCCGCCGGCACGGCGCCGGCCTGACCGGTCACATTGCCCGAGGCATCGACCTTGACGGTCTGCTCGCCACGAATGCCCTGCAGCAGGTTTTCGTAGTAGCTCTCAACACCCGCCTGGCCCACGATATCGCCCGACTGGTACGTAATCCGGCCAGCAGAGTCATCATCATCGCCAGAGGTTTTCTTATTCTGGGCCTCGAGCTGCTCGGAGGTAATGGTGCCGGTATAGCCCAAGATATGGCATGCCGTCTCGCCATATGGATACTGGCGCTCGGTACGCTCGGCAATCTTGACGCCCGGGAACTCGCCGGCATGCTCCTGAATATAGGCAACCGTGGAGCGACGGACGTCCGTCGCGATGGTATGCAGGCTCTGAGCGCCCTCTGTATTGTCCTGAATATTGCGAAGGACCGCCACGTAAGGCATTCCAAGCACGTTGGCAAGATGGCGAACCAGAACCTCATCCTCCGCAAGGTCGCGGTAGGCCACGACAGCAAGTGAGGGACGGTTCTGGACAAGCGCCACGCCATTGCGGTCAAGGATGCGACCGCGCACAGCGGGTGTGGTAACGGTGCGAGTCTGATTACTATTGGCCTGCTTCTCGTAATAGTCCGACGAGACCATCTGCATGCCCCACAGCTTGACGGCAAGCGCCGCAAACATCGCGCCCACACCCGTGGTGAGGATGGAAAAGCGGCCCTTAAAGGCGGTCGCCGCGGTATTGCCCTCGCCCTCGGTGGCGCGCGGGGCCGTTCCATGCTGCGTATCGTAGGTAAAACGGGAATCGCCACGACGCATGATGACCAGCGCGACCACGATGGCCACAACCAGCACGATACCGGCGATAATAACCGTCAACTGGGAAGACATCTACGGGCCTCCCCTATTTGAGCTTGCGGGTCTTGGGCTTAAAGCGCATACCCGTCTGGCGTCCGCCACGCGCGGAGAATCCATAGCCGGACTGCGGCACGACGCCGGACATCAAAAACGGAATGGCAACCAGACCCGTCAGGATCGAGGACGGCAGTGCATGGCCGAAGATCGCCACGACAAAGCTCGTCTCCAAACCCATAAACAGCAAGATGATGCTGTAGATCACATTAATGACGAGCGCGAAGGCGCCCACGGTGACGCCGCGCGCACTCGGGCTACCGCCCGTCTGACCGACGGCACTGTGTACCAGGGCAAAAGAACCCACGGTCAGCAGGCGCGACATAACGCCCACCGGCACGGCAGCGGACAGGTCATAAAACAAGCCGCTGCAAAAACCGCACACGACGGCACGGGTCGGGTCGCCCGAGAACACGCTTAGGCACACCAGGATAATCATGAAGTTGACGCGACCGCCCGCAATGGAGATCTGCGGTGCCAGGCCTGCCTGCAGCAGCACGCACACGATGGCGGCGATCACATACGTACGGGAGCTCATCCCCTGCTCGTGTAGATCCATGGACATGCCCCCTATTCGCTCGAGCCGGAATCGGTCGTCTCGGACGTGTCGGAACTGTCATCCGAACTCTCGTCCTTCGTCTTGGTCGCAGCATCGCGCGACATTCCCTGCGGCGTGCTATTAGCGGTGCTCACGTCCTCATCCGAAGCTGACTGTTCGTCGGTCAGCGAGGTAATAACCAGCACTTCCTCGTTGTTCTCGGCCGTGGTCTGAGCGCGCACCACAATGGTGTAGTACACGTCGTTTGCCGATTTCTCAACCGACGAGACGGTGCCAAGCGGAAGGCCCTTGGGGAACACGCCGCCAATGCCCGAGGTCACGATGATGTCGCCAACCTTAACATCGGAGTCGACGCTCACGTACTCAAGACGCAGCGTGCCGTCAGCCTGACCCTGCAGCATGCCCTGGGCGCGCGTGTCCTGCACCATAGCGGACACGCCCGAGTTCTCGTCGCCAATCAGGCGCACGGTGGACGTCTTGGCCGAGACTTCGATGATCTGGCCGATAACACCGGCCGAACTCGTCACAGGCATGTTGATGGTAAGGCCGTCGGCAGAGCCCTTGTCGATGGTTACGGTCGAGGTCCAGGCATCGCCCGAGGCACCAACGATACGAGCAGCGGTCGATTTGAGGTTGTAGGTCGACTGCAGCCCGACCAGCCCCTCCAGACGCTCGGCGGTCTTTTGAGCCTCGGAGAGCTCAGCAACCTTAGAGGTCAGCTCCTCGTTTTGCTTCTTGAGCTCGTCGAGCGTGTCCTGCGACGCCGTAAGGTTAGAGAACACGTTGCCAATGGCATTGAAAGGAGCCGCCACAGCCGAACCCACAAAGCGCACCGGCGAGGTAATCGTCGTTACGCCCGAACGCACGGCATGAATCGGTCCCGCCTCGCCCTCGCGGATGTAAAACGTGAGCAGCAACACCGAAATCAGGCTGAAAACAATCAACGGGCGCATACCCGTTGATTGTCGCTTGGTATTCAGATTTGTGGAGAAACCCGAAGATCGTGCCAAATGGAATCCACCTTTTGGAAATTAAGCATTGGTCTGGACGAAGCCACCATCAAACGCATTGGCCTCGAGCACGCGGGCACAGCCGTTAACGACGTTATCGAGCGCCGTGGGGCTGACGTTGACCGAAACACCGGTCTCATCGCGCAGGCGTACGTCGAGACCGCGTAGCAGAGCGCCACCACCGGTCAGCAAAATGCCGTAGTACATAAGGTCAGAGGCAAGATCGGGAGGCGTAGCGTCGAGGGCGTCCTTGACGGCCTTGGCCATCTCGTCGAGCGGCTTGTTGAGCGCGCGACGGATCTCCTCGCTCTCGATGCGCACAGTCTTGGGCAGACCGGTGATCACGTCGCGGCCGTTGACCTCGACGTCGAGCTCGTCCTTGAGCGGCACGGCGGAGCCGACCTTGATCTTGATGTCCTCTGCCGTACGCTCGCCGATGGCCAGGTTATAGGCATCGCGAACGTGCGTGAGGATGGCCTGATCGAACTCGTCACCGGCAATACGGATGGACTGCGAGACGACGATGCCGCCCATGGCGATAACGGCAACCTCGGTGGTACCGCCACCGATGTCAATGACCATGGAGCCGGTGGGTTCCTCGACGGGCAGGTCGGCGCCGATAGCGGCAGCCATGGGCTCCTCGATCAGATAGGCCTGGCGGGCTCCGGCCTGGATCGTGGCCTCAAAGACGGCACGCGTCTCGACCGACGTGACACCGGAGGGAACGCAGACGACAACACGCGGACGCGGAGTCCACGGGTAGCGCTTCTCAGACGCCTTGTCGATAAAGTAGCGAAGCATAGCCTCGGTAACATCGAAGTCGGCGATGACGCCGTCCTTCAGGGGACGAACGGCCACGATGTTGCCGGGCGTACGGCCGAGCATGCGCTTTGCCTCGATACCGACCGCTAGGATGCGCTCGTCGTTCTTGTCGATGGCGACTACAGAGGGCTCGCGAATGACGATGCCCTTGCCGCGCACGGAGACAAGCGTATTTGCGGTGCCGAGGTCGATGGCAAGATCGCCCGCATAGCTACCGAAGAACATATCCATCAAAGAAAACAACGCAACTCCTGATGTGTTGGATGATTGCTGGAAAACTACTAGTTCATCATACTAGCGCAAGCCCGGCACCTCACTTGCGGTGAAGCGCCGGGCAAAGCTAAATCCCATAAGGTCACTACTGGTTGTCAGCAGCCGAGAAATCCATATCGAGCGAGGAAACGGCCCAGCCGATATGGTTGTCGGAGCGCACGAATTTGACGGTGTACTCCTGCTCGCCGCCCTTGGACAGCGATGCCTTCACCTTAGCGGTCGTCTCGGTCATGGACTGATCCATGCCCTCGACGGACACGGTGGCACCCTGCGGAATCGAGGAGATGATCATCGACTTAGCGTCCTCGGACAGGCTCGAGGCCAGGCAAGACTCGGCCTTTGCGGTGTCGCCGTCGCCGGCAGCCTGGAACAGATCGGTAACCACAGATTCCTGAGACGGGAAGCCAAAGCCGCGCGTGTAGGCAAAGCCCAGACCGCCCGCGGCGATCAAAATGAGCAGAAGCAGCACGATGAAGACTTTGAGACCCGTGTGGCGATGGCGACGACGGACCTTGGCCTGTTTACGATCCTGACGGTCCTGCTGGACCATCTCGGACTCGGACAGCGTAAAGAAGCCGGTGACCGAGGGATC
>USMA01000099.1 GCA_900555765.1 uncultured Collinsella sp. | reverse complement strand
CGAAGCTGCTGCAGGCGCTGCGCGACCGCCGGCAGAAGCTGCTATGAAACATTTTCAGGAAATTCCCATTCCTTTTCGGAAAGGAGCAACCCCCATGTCTGAAGCGACCCGCGCCGAAAACGCGGCTCCGGTGCCCTACGACCTCGAGGCACACTATCAGGAGCTGGAACAGAAGATCACCGCCGCCGGCATCCCGGCCGATCTTGGCCGCGTGCGCGCGGCCTTCGAGTGCGCCGACCGCGCGCATTCGGGGCAAAAGCGCCGCGACGGCTCGCCCTATGTGTCGCACTGCATCGCCGCCGCCATCATCACGGCGGAGATGGGGCTCGACGAGGACTCGATCATCTCGGCGCTGCTGCACGACACGATCGAGGATACCTCACTCACGCATGACGACATCGCGCGCAGCTTCGGCGCCTCGGTGGCCGACATCGTCGAGGGCGTCACCAAGCTCACGCGCGTGCAGTACACGAGCGTTGAGGAGCAGCAGATGGAGAACATGCGCAAGATGCTGCTGGCCATGGCCAAGGACATCCGCGTCATCCTCATCAAGATGGCCGACCGACTGCACAACATGCGCACGATGGCCTATCAGAGCGAGGAGAAGCAGCGCATCAAATCCCTCGAGACGATGGAGATCTACGCGCCTCTCGCCAACCGCCTGGGCATGAGCTCGATCAAGTGGGAGCTCGAGGACCTGTCCTTCTTCTACCTGGAGCCCGATGCCTACCAGCGCATCGCGCGTATGGTAGCTGAGTCGCGCGAGGTCCGCGAACGCTACCTTGCCGAGACCATCAAGACGCTTACCGATGAGCTCAACCGCATTGGTCTGGAGGACTTCCAGATCAACGGCCGCTCCAAGCACTATTGGTCCATCTACCAAAAGATGAAGCGCAAGGGCAAGGAGTTCTCCGAGATCTACGACCTGGTGGCGCTGCGCGTTATTACCCATTCGGTGCGCGATTGCTACTCCACGCTCGGTGCGGTGCATACGCTGTGGCCCACCATGCCTGGTCGCTTTAAAGACTATATCGCCATGCCTAAGGTCAATATGTACCAGAGCCTGCACACCACCGTCATCGGCTCCCAGGGCATTCCCTTCGAGGTGCAGATCCGCACCTGGGAAATGCACGAAACCGCAGAATACGGCATTGCCGCCCACTGGCTATATAAGAAGTCGGGCGGATCGTCTGCTTCCAAGACCAATGACGCTCAACGTTTGGACGACCAGATCAACTGGCTCAAACATTCGCTCGATTGGGCGGCTTCCGACGAGATCACCGATGCCAAGGAATACCTGCACTCGCTGAAGGTCGATCTGTTCGATCAAGAGATCTTTGTCTTCACGCCCAAAGGCGAGGTCATGGCGCTTCGTGCCGGCTCCACGCCGCTCGACTTTGCCTATGCCGTTCACACCGAGGTGGGAAACCACTGCGTCGGCGCCAAAATCAACGGTGCGGTGGCTCCGCTCACGCACGAGATCAAGACGGGCGACCGCGTTGAAATCCTGACTAACAAGAGTTCCAAGCCGTCGCGCGATTGGCTCAAGATCGTTAAGACGCCTTCCGCCAAGTCAAAGATCCGCCGCTATTTTGCCGCTGCGACCAAGGACGACGACGCTGCCGCCGGTCGCGATATGCTGGCCAAGGACCTGCGTAAGCGTGGCTATGGCATTTCTACGCCGCGTTCGACGCGTGCGCTCAACGCCGTGGCGGAGCAGTTTAACTTTAAGCAGCTCGAGGACCTGTTTGCCGCCGTCGGCGCCGGCAAGGTTGCCCCGCGCGCTGTGGGCAATAAGGTCGAGCAAATCTTGGACCCCAAGCCCGAGGAACAGCTCACCAAGGCCGAGGCTATCGCCGAGGTCGTGAAGCAGCCTGCTCGCGGCTCCAACCGCAAGCCGCAAAAGCGCGGCAAGAGCGCCAGTAACGGCATTATCGTCAAGGGCGAGAGCAACAGCGGCCTACTGGTCCGTCTGGCTCATTGCTGCAACCCCGTGACGGGCGACGACATCGTCGGCTTCATCACGCGCGGTCGTGGCGTTTCGGTGCATCGCGCCAACTGTCCCAACGTCAAGGGTCTTATGGAGCATCCCGAGCGCATGATCGAAGTGGAGTGGGACGGCGCTGCCGACACCCTCTTCCAGGTCGAGATCGTGGTCGAGTGCCTGGACCGCATGGGCCTTCTCAAGGATGTCACCATTGCCATTGGCGATGCGGGCGGCAATATCCTTTCTGCCGCCACGTCGACCAACCGCGAGGGTATTGCAACCCTGCGCTTTATGGTCGAGATCTCGGACGCGAGTGGTCTGGATCCGCTGCTGGCCTCCATCAGCAGCGTTGACTCGGTCTACGACGCGCGCCGCCTGATGCCCGGTGAGGGTGGAGCCCAGCTTAAGCGCCGCGTTTAGTCGCGACGAACGTGTCACATTATCGATATTCGCTACACTCGAGGCATCGTTTGATGCCTCGAGTGTATTTTAGAAGGAGGGTATGCGCATGGGCGATATGACTTTGGACCTGACACCCCGAGGTGCGGCTTCGATTGAAGCACTCGTCAACGGCCCCATTCAGACCAACAGTTACGCCGTGATTTCGAATGACGAGTGCTTAATCGTCGATCCGGCGTGGGAGGGCGAGCGTCTTGTGGAGCATATCCGCACCGCGCATCCCGAGGTGCGCGTACTCGGCTCTGTCTGCACGCACGGTCATGCCGACCATGTTGGCGGGGTCGCCGGGGTTCGAGCTGTTGTTGGCGACGGCGCGCTATATGAGTTGTGCGCTAAGGACGTGACGGTGCCTCGCGCAAATATCGAGGAGCAGCGCGCCATGTGGGGTATTGAGACGCCCGATCCGGGCGAGCCGACGCGGCTGCTTGCCGAGGGCGATACGATTGAATTGGGCGATATCTGCCTGCAGGTGATCGAGACGCCGGGGCATACGCCGGGCGGCATCGTCCTGTTCGCCGCGACCGAGCAGGGGAACATCGCCTTTGTGGGCGACACGCTTTTCCCGGGCAGCCACGGTCGTACCGATCTTTCCGGCGGTGACGAGGCGGCGATTATGCGCTCGCTCTCCAAACTTGCCAAGACGCTTCCGCCCGATACCGTTTGCTTGACGGGCCATGGCGATTCGACCACGATGGCGCGCGAACTTATGCAGAATCCGTTTATGCAGATGTAGGCTCGAAGCCGTCTTTCGAATCACGAAGACCGCTCAATCGTCAAGCTATTTTCCCCAGTGGGTCGATTCTGTGGGGCAAACGGTCAAAATTTGTCCAATCGGATGGTATTCGTGAACAAACGAACGTTTATGCTCGGGTATGTCGTGGTAAAATCTCAGGCGTTATCGGAGCAACCTTACAGGAGGTTTCTTTTATGCTCGTCAACGCAGCAGACATGCTCAAGAAGGCCGAGGCCGGCAAGTACGCTCTCGGTGCCTTCAACACCAACATCCTCGAGTGGACCCTGGCTATTCTCCAGGCCGCCGAGGAGGCCAAGTCTCCGCTGATCCTTCAGTGCACCGCTGGTGCCGCTAAGTGGATGGGCGGTTTCAAGGTCTGCGCCGACATGGTCAAGGCTGCCGTCGAGGCCACGGGCGTTACCGTCCCCGTCGCCCTTCACCTCGATCACGGTTCTTACGAGGACTGCTTCAAGTGCATCGAGGCCGGCTTCACGTCCATCATGTATGACGGCTCTCACGAGGAGACCTTCCAGCTTAACCTCGACCGCACCAAGGAACTCGTCGAGCTTGCCCACTCCAAGGGCATGTCCATCGAGGCCGAGGTCGGCGGCATCGGCGGCACCGAGGACGGCGTGACCTCCAACGGCGAGCTCGCTGACCCCGCTGAGTGCAAGCAGATTGCTGACCTGGGCGTCGACTTCCTCGCCTGCGGTATCGGCAACATCCACGGCGTGTATCCCGCCGACTGGGCTGGCCTTTCCTTCGAGCGTCTGGGCGAGATCAAGGCTCAGACCGGCGACCTGCCCCTCGTTCTGCACGGTGGTACCGGCATCCCCGAGGATCAGATCAAGAAGGCCATCTCCCTGGGTATCTCCAAGATCAACGTTAACACCGATCTGCAGCTCGTCTTCGCCAAGGGCGTTCGCGAGTATATCGAGGCTGGCAAGGATCAGCAGGGCAAGGGCTTTGACCCCCGCAAGCTCCTCAAGCCTGGTCGCGACAACATCGTTGCCCGCACCAAGGAGCTCATGGAGGAGTTTGGCTCCGTCAACAAGGCGTAAGCGTCGCTAAACTTCCCGCCGGAAGCCCCGTCCCCCTACACTGTTTCCTTTGCGCTCACCTGGCTTCGCCAGAAGTCGCGCCAAGAAAACAGTTCCGGGGGACGGGGCTTCCTTCGTTTAACGCCGCAGGGTTACGAGTCTGAACTAAGGTGGCTACTGGCTTCGCCAGAAGTCGCGCGACGGGAAAAGCTCCGGGTGAACGGGGCCTCCTTCGTTAACTCGCTACAGGGTTACTGGGCTGAATTCATTTATTGACTACCGTTCGGCGGCGTTGATGGCTCCTTTGTTGGGGCTTTCTATTTTATCTCGCTACAATGGGCTTCGAGAGTTCTAATGACTTGGAGTTTGGTATGGCTGTTATTAATGTGCTGCCTTCTGATGGGAAGGTTGTTGACGAGGGTCCTGTTGGTTGCTCTGTTGATGTTTGCTGTGATGACTTTCGTCATCTCGATATTGGACTGCCGCCCGAGATTCTTCGTCTTAAGGATGCCGGGTATTTGACGCAGGCTGTTGCGGCTTGTGATCGTCTTTTGAGGCAGAATCCTGAGCCTTCCCTGGCAGCCTGCGTTCGTGCCGAGCGGTATCGCATGCTCGAGACGCCGCTTCATTTTTCGGTGTCGCGCGATCGAGCTATTGCGATGATTCGCGAGGAGTGGCCTGAGTTTACCGAGGAGCAGTTTGACGATCTGATTGACCGTAAGCGTATTGACTGGCGCTTTATCGATGGCGAGCTGTTCGTTCTCGACAACTTCCTCGATTCGCTTCGCGTATATCCCAAAGAGGTCCCCGGCATGCGTCCCGATTCTACGGACGGAATAGCACTGCGCGACGAGATGCTCAAGGAGATGGAGTCACAAAACGGATTGGCTCGCGTCATTACGCTTAAAGCGTCCGTGTCTGTCCCCGGCGCTCTGGAGGGGGAGACTGTTTGCGCTTGGCTTCCCGTCGCGGCTGCCTGCCGTCAGCAGTCTCGGGTCGAGATTCTC
>USMA01000098.1 GCA_900555765.1 uncultured Collinsella sp. | reverse complement strand
TCCTCCCCCAGCGCCTCCATGGCACGCAGGTAGATCTCGGGGTCGGGCTTAAACGCACTGCACTCGTGACCGCTGATGGTGTAGTCCAGCACGTCGGCGATACCGGCAATCCCCACCAGCTCGTCAATGAGCTCGCGATAGGACGAGCTTGCGATGGCGCACTTCACGCCGCGCTCGTGCAGCTCACGCATCACCGGCTCCGTCTGCTCGTTGAGCAGCTCGGCATACGGAACGGGATGGTCCGGGCTGTAGACCTGCTTGTACTCCACGCGCAGGCGCTCGCGCAGCTCAACATCGTCGGGCACCAGCGCCTCCCAAATGGCGGGCTCGTTAGACCCCGAAAGATCGGGGATCTCGTCAAAGTGGAACCCCTTCTCCTCCATAAACGCCACGCGGCGGCGGTTGTAGAACCACTCGGTATCGACCAGCACACCGTCCATATCAAACAGCACTGCCTTGATCATACGCATCTCCTCTCAAAAGCAAAAGGGGGACGGGGCGCAAACCCCATCCCCTCTCAATCAACCCGTAAGGTCTACTTACTTGTGATTAGTAGGAAAGCTTCCACATGTAGCGACGCATGGTCAGCGGGTGCTGACGGGCCTCGGCGATCTGGTTGCCGTACTCGCGCATAACGGCGAGGTGCAGCAGCGGGTTGAAGTAGGTGACGACGCTCGCGGGCACGGCGTCAGCCAGGCCGTAGTCCTTGGAGTCGATCAGAGCGACCTTGGCGCCCATGCGCTCAAGGAAGGTGAGGGCGCGGGCGTCCATCGGACGGGTAGCGCCATCGGACATGAAGAAGACGTAGGGCTTACCCTCGGTGGAAACCTCGAACGGGCCGTGGAAGTACTCGCCGGTGTTGTAGGCGGCGGCGTCGATCCACTGCATCTCGGTGAACAGGAAGGCGGCGTGAGAATAAGCCATCTTCTCGGAGGCACCGGAAGCCATGAAGTAGATCATCTTGTCGTCCTTGAAGTCCTCGGCGAACTTCTTGGCGAGTTTCTTGCAGTGCTGAGCGGCGTTCTCGCAGAGATCGAAGACGTTGGTGAGGCCGGTGATCATGTCCTCGTAGTGGTCATAGCCCTCGGTCTGCTGAAGAATCTCGAGAGCAAGAGCGATGGCGTAGCCAGGCTTCTCGCACTTGGCAGCGTAGTTGGCATGGAAGCCGTGAACGATGACGTGGTCGGCGTCGACGGTCAGAGCGGAGCCAGCCTTGTTGGTGAGGGAGACGACCGGGCAGTTGTGCTTCTTGGCGGTCTTGTTGGCCTCAACGGTCTCGGGCGTGGAGCCACCGAGGGAGCAGGTGATCACGAAGGTGTGCTCGTTGAGCCAGGAAGGCGTATCGTAGTTGAACTCGTTAGCGGTGAAGATCTGAACGTTCAGCTTGTCCGTGTTGTTGGCCAGGAAGTACTTGGCGGGGTAAAGGTCGGACATGGAGGCACCGCAGCCGACGATGGCGACGCTGTGGATCTCGTGGTTGGACAGGACGTCAGCGACGATCTGCTTAGGGAGGTTAAGGTCGATCTCGTACATCTGACACATTCCTTTCGATTATTTGCGGCGCCACATTGCCGGGCGCTCGCAGGGTTACCGTGATTTGGACCGAGTTGCCGGCCCGTTGAGGATGTGTCAAAGGAACTGTCCCTTTGACACATTTAGGGATGGGAGCCTGCCTGGGGTATGGGATGTCAGGCAGGCCCCCGGGGGAAAGCGATTAGGCGCTTGGTCGCGACTAGGCCAGGATGCCGGCCGCGGAGAGGGCGATGCCGCCCACGATGGCGATCACGAGAAGCCAACCGGTGTTGACGTTCTTCTTGATGAGCCAGTACATAAGGCCGGTGAGGCCGAGGGAGATCATCTGGGGCATCATGCCGTCCAGGATGTCCTGGATAACAACGGTGCCCTCAGCGAACTGCAGCGGGGTGGTGGCGCCGATCAGCGTAGCGATCATGCCACCCACGGACATAAGACCCACGATGCCGCAGACATACATGAGCTTCTCCATGAGGTCGCCGCCCTGAAGCTTGCTCAGGTACTCGTGGCCGCCCTGATAGCCCATCTTGGCTGCGAACCAAGTGATCAGCACAGAGGGGACGATGGAGATGAGCATGGCCAGGATCGGGCCCATGATGGAGCCCTGCTGAGCCAGCTGAACGCCCAGGCCAAAGGCGATAACGCGGATGGTGCCCTGGAAGAAGGAGTCACCGATGCCGGAAAGCGGACCCATGAGGGAGGTCTTGACCGCGTTGATCGAATCGGGATCGAAGTTCTCGGGATCCTTGGCGTACTCCTCCTCCATGGAGGCGGAGAGGCCCAGGATGAAAGCGCTCGTCTGCGGGGTGCAGTTGTAGAACGCCATGTGACGGTGGTAAGCCTCTTTCTTAGCAGCGAGCTGCTTGGGGTCGGACTCGTCCGGATAGAGGCGATCGAGCGTGGGAACCATGCCGTAGAGGAAGCCCATGTTCATCTGACGCTCGTAGTTCCAAGAGGCCTGGATGGCCCAGGAGCGCCAGAAGAACTGGCTGACCTTCTTGTTCAGGGACACGTCCTTGGTTGCGGTTGCCATAGTGTGTTCCTCCTTAGTCTTCGTCGTCTTCGAGCGGATCGTAGTCGGAATCGACACCGGCGGCTGCATGGGAACCGTTGAACTTGAAGCCCATGAAGACGACAGCCAGGCACACACCGATCAGAGCGACCGCGATGACGGACAGGTTGAGGTAAGCGGCGAGCAGGAAACCGATGAACAGGAACGGAGTCATGCCCTTCTTGATCATCATGGTGAGCAGCAGGGCCAAGCCGTAGGCGGTCATGATCTTGGTCGAAACGTTAAGACCAGTGGACAGCCACTCGGGAACCATGTTGACGATGGCCTGAACCAGGTCGGTGCCAACAAAGACGGCGAGGAAGATCGGCAGGAAGTACATGACGGCGTACAGACCGGAGCCGGCGCAGATGTGCATACGGTAGGCGGTCTTGAACTTTCCGTTATCGATCGCGCTATCTGCCACATGGGTGAGAGCGGCGATGATGGAACGGAACACGATGCCGAGAAGCTGACCCAGGACGGCGACCGGGATGGCGATCGTCATGGCGGTCTCGGCGGAAGCATCGGTCAGGCACGCAAAGGCAGCGGCCACGATGCCGCCCAGGACCATATCGGGCGGAACGGCAGCGCCGACCTGCACCAGGCCCATGGACACGAGCTCGACGGCGGCACCGACGGCAAGGCCGGTGGGCACATCGCCCAGCAGCAGACCGACGAGCGTAGCGCCAACGAGGGGCTGCTCGAAGTTAAGACGACCGAGCAGGCGGGAGTCCCACATGCAGAACACGCCGACGAGGCCGACGAGCACCGCACTGATGAACGTATTCATACCCTTCTCCTTTCAGTCAGGCAAAAGCCTGGTTGATTACAGCTTGGCGTCGATGTCGACGCTCTGATACGTAGGGGTCTGCTGGACATAGAGCTTGATGCCCATGTCGAGCAGCTGGTTGACGTCGGCCTTCTGGGTGGCGTCGAGGAAGACGGAGCTGTCCTTGCCGCCGACCTGATCGGCACCGTCGTGGTTGGCGGTGGCGCCCAGGTTGATGGCGTCGAGCTTATAGCCCTGGCAGAACTGCAGCATCTCGGCCGTGTTGCCAAAGACGAACATGACGCGCTCGCCGAGGGTGTTGAGCTTGTCCATCTTGGCGAGGGCACGCTCAACGGTGAAGACGTTCAGGCGCACGCCCTGGGGCTTGGCCAGCTTAAGAGCGCCCTTCTTGATGTCATCGTTGGCGGCGGCGTTGTCGACGACGATGATGCGCTCGGCCTGAACCTTGGTGGTCCAAGTAAAGACGACCTGACCGTGCAGCAGACGGTAGTCAAGACGTGCGAGGACGATCTTGGCGGGACCGGAGCTGTGACGGGACGCCTTGGCCTTCTTGGCGGGAGCCGCGGCGGCCTCGACCGGTGCGTTGGGGTTGGTCAGACCGGTGCGGGCCTCGTTGATGAGGGCCGCGAGCTCGGCGCCCTTGACGGGGACGGGGCTCATAGCGAGCGTGAGCGCCAGCGGGATGTTGAAACCGCTGACAACCGTAAACTTCGTACCGTTCTTGGAAAGCTCGACCATGTTGTTGTTGACCGAGCTGCCGAGCATATCGGTCAGCACATAGACGGTGTCGTCCGCTGTGACCCGCTCGTTCCAGTTTTGAATCAGCACCTCGTCCATCTGCTCTGTGTCCGCAAAAGGGCGGTCGTCGAAGCGAATGACATTTTCATGACCGAAGTGCATATCTGCATTATAGTAAATCATCGTGTTTCAGTATGTTCCTCCCTGTTTTCCTTCGTCAGGGCGTCTTCCAATGCCGTCTTCATCTCTCGCCACGCTCCGCCGCAGCCATCGGAGATCTTGCCCATGATGATTTTGAGAAGCGTGGTAATGCACGCCGGAGATAAGATCGGCGCAAGCTCCTTCACGGTCTGAGCTGTTTCCGCCAGATCGGAATCATCGACCTCGGAGACATACCGCACAGCGTTTTTGACCATGACCTCCAGTTGCGTCAGCTCTGGGCCTTCAAACCATCTGGCAGGACACAAAACGTAGGACTTGTCCTCATGGTCGATGATCAGGGCAATATTCTCTTTTGCCACTCGTTCCAGAATGGCGTCCATGTTCTCTCCAAATTCTTTGGACGTGATATGCTCCATTTCGGAAACTGCCGGTATTTTTCTCATGCTATGATCCTCCGTTATCTTTTGAACTGTTCATCTGACTCAAAGCTACGGAACAGGAAATGCATTTTCTCGATTCGTTTGTCCGTATGCCAGTGTCCGCAGAACCACGCTTTGTATTGAATGGATTCCTCGATTGTGTCAAGCCATCTCTCTGTACTGTCATCTACTGTATACTGATCATTACAGTCTTGATACTTCTCTGTTGGCTCATATTTGTTTGGGCAGGTATGTGACAGAACAATGTCGAACTTTTTCTCGCGAATCTGCTGCTCAACATAGGCTTTAATCTCCGGAGATGGCTGCTCGTCCGGCCACCAGTTCCAGCCTCGGCTTAAACGGTAATACTTATCTACGCTGTATGCACCGCCAATTACGAGATACCACAAACCATTCATCATATAGATCTCGCCGTCCTTGGCAAAGACCAGGTTCGGATATTCTGGCTGCAGCCATCCCTTGCCTCCGCACCATTCGGTTTCAATATATCCAGAAATATTGACTGGCCGCATTTCGTGGTTCCCGTGAATACAGAGAAATCTGGTG
>USMA01000097.1 GCA_900555765.1 uncultured Collinsella sp. | reverse complement strand
AAGAAGGGCATCGAATTTCTCGAGCAGCAGTTCGGCGTCAAGTGGGACTGGGACGCCTTCTGGAAAAACGCCGAGATGTACAACGACACCTCGCGCTGCATGGTCGAAAAGTGGGACGTCAACTGCACCGACCACCCGCAGGTCTGCGGCGCGGCGCTGGCGCTGCAGCGCGAATATGAGTTTCAGGCGGCGGCGTGCATGGACAAGTTCATGCACAAGACGGACCTGCGCGTCACGAAGATGATGCTCAAGGGCTACGAGCAGGACAAGGCGGCCAACGCGCCCAAGCCGAAATACCGCTGCCTCGTCTGGGCGTGCCCCGCGCATTACTACACCAACTTCACCTACTGGACGCAGCACTGCTGGGGCGTCACCTGCGTCAACGACATGGAGGCCATGCTCAGCTACCTGCCCATCACCATCGGCGACAAGGAGCAGGCGCTGGCCGATCTCGTGCGCTGCTACGAGAAGATGATGATGCGCTCGCACACCAACGGCGGCTATGTCAACCTGCTCGACGAGTGCTGGAAGATGTGCGAGAAGTTCCACACGAACATCGTCATCATGTACGACCATGTATCCTGCAAGAACGTGGGCGGTCTGCACGGCCTGTTTGAGGATCAGGCGCGGGAGCGGGGCATTCACCTCATCTGGGTTCCCCACGATGTTATGGACCCCCGCACCGTTTCCCGCCGCGAGATGCGGGAAGCCTTCAACCAATACATGATCACCGTCTTGCGGGAAGAGCCGCTGGATCCAACGCTGTTGGATTACGAAGACGCACTAAGCTGGTAAAGGAGGATAAAAAAATGGCCTGGTACTGGATTGTTCTGATTGTGGTTGCAGCCCTTTTCGGTCTGCTGTTTCTTGCCTATATGACCAATGCGGACATGAAGCTCATTGAGAAGCTGTACGACGCGCTCATCAAATACCACGACAGCAAAACCGTGGAAGAAAAAATCTGATATGAGTCAAAGGCGTTGTCTCAAAACAGCAGAAAGGCTGTTGAGAGGCAGCGCCTTCAATGATATCCGTTCCACGCGGAAAGGATGATTTATCATTGTATCGCGGCATACCCTCCCCTCTTGCGCTCGCTCCATGGGGTTTTGGACAGTTGTTGCCGGCGGTATCATTTTCGTCATGTGAATTCTGTAATGAGCAGAGGAATGTCTTATCTGTATCCTTACATCCTTTTATCTTTAGAAAAAGACATTGGAGTACGAGATATACTCAGTTTGCTATGATATTGGCTGGTGTACTTTTGGGGCAAATACCCTGCCTCTACGCACCGTTTGGGGCAAATACAGCAAAAGTCCACCGTAATTTACGGTGGACTTTTTTATAACTGTTGTCCAGAATCGCAGGTCATGATATAATAAGTCCGGTCAGAATTTGCTGCTTATTGGGTGTTTGTATTTGATTTGCTGCTTCAATCAAAGAAAAAGAAAATAGAGCAATATCTGAAGGACAGAAACGGTGATCTTTCTGGTTTTGATGAGTTGCTTTCGGATTATCTCAACGGAAGCCTCAAATCGTTTTTTACAGAGCTGGGAATGACGAAGATACAAATATATATTACATGGCTGAAAGAATATAAATGTATCGACTTGCAAGGCCGTTATAACGGTAATTACGTTGATATCCAGATCGATGAGGCAGGATTTGAGATAGCTGTTGACTCCGATGAGCCAGATATATACGATAGCTATAAGCTTGTATCAAAGAATAATGTATATTCAATTTGCGGAAATTATCTTAAAAATTTTTGAAATATGCAAATTCCGCAAACGGTATAAGCCCACCGTGATTCTTATAGAATCACGGTGGGCTTTTCTATGCCTGCGGCCTTATTTCAGATATTCATCGAAGAAAGCTTTCAGCTTCTCGAACGGGATGACGTCCATCTGATCGTAAAGATCGGTGTGGTTGGCACCGGGGATGATGAGCAGCTCCTTGTTGTTGCCGGTGAGCTTGCTGTAAGCCGTCTCACTGAAATAGCGGGAGTGCGCCTTTTCGCCATGCACCAGCAGCACGGCGGAGCGTATCTCGCTGCTGTACTGCAGGATCGGCATATTCAGGAGCGAGAGCGGAGAGGTCACATTCCAGCCCCTGTTGGAGTTGAGGCTGCGGGGATGGTAGCCTCGGGGCGTCTTATAGTAGGCGTAATAGTCCTTTACAAACTGCGGCGCATCCTCCGGCAGCGGATCGACCACGCCGCCCGCCAGCGCATAGCTGCCGTTTTTATAGTCCTCGGTGCGCTGTGCGTTCAGCGCTTTCCGCTTTTCAAAGCGCGCCTGCTCGGAATCCTCGGCGTCAAAATAGCCGTTTGCGGTCACGCGGGTCATATCGTACATCGTCATAGCCGCGGTAGCTTTGATACGGGTGTCGATGGCCGCCGCATTGACTGCCATGCCGCCCCAACCGCAGATACCGATAATGCCGATACGCTCCGGGTCAACACTTTCCTGCACAGAGAGGAAATCCACCGCTGCGCAAAAGTCCTCAGTGTTGATGTCCGGAGATGCTACATAGCGGGGCGTACCACCGCTCTCGCCGGTAAAGGACGGGTCAAAGGCAATTGCAAAAAAGCCCAGCTCCGCCATTTTCTGCGCATACAGACCGGAGGACTGCTCCTTCACCGCGCCAAACGGGCCGCTGACGGCGATGGCGGGCAGCTTGCCTTCCGCGTTCTTCGGCACGTACACGTCGACCGCCAGCGTGATGCCGTATCGGTTGCGGAAGGTCGCCTTGCTGTGCTCAACCTTGTCGCTTTTGAGGAACACTTTGTCCCATTCCTGCGTCAGTTTCAACTGATCCATGCCTAAGCCTCCTTGTCAGTCGCTTTAAGGTATTGCTCGTCGTCCACGGGCTCCAACCACTCGTTGGAAGCCTCCTCGCCCGGAACCTCCACCGCGAGATGGGAGAACCAGCTGTAGGGCGCCGCACCGTGCCAGTGCTTTACGCCCGCGGGAATATTTACTACATCGCCAGGGCACAGCTCCTGTGCCGGTTTGCCCCATTCCTGGTAAAGCCCTCGACCGGCCACGCAGACGAGGATCTGTCCGCCACCGCTTTTGGCGTGATGGGTGTGCCAGTTGTTGCGGCAGCCTGGCTCGAACGTAACGTTGTAAATGCCGACCTGCTCGGTGGAAAGGGGCGCGAGGTAGCTTTGCCCGATAAAGTACTTCGCAAATGCGTCGTTGGGGGCACCGATGGGAAAGGCCATCTCGTTTTGATGCTTGGTTCTTGCGTCGGCGGCATCGCTATCCGCCCAGACCTCCTTCGCCATGCGAAAGGCCGCCCATGCCTTGGGCCAGCCTGCGTAAAACGCCGCGTGCGTAAGGATTTCCGCTATCTCAGCCCTGGTCACGCCATTGTTCTTTGCGGACATCAGATGATATTGAAACGAAGAGTCCGTCAGGCCCTGCGCCATTAGGGCAACCACCGTCACTATGCTGCGATCTCGAAGGGAAAGCCCGTCTTCTCGACTCCATACCTCGCCGAACAGCACATCGTCATTGAGCTGCGCAAATTTGGGGGCAAAGTCCCCCAGGGCATCCCTGCCCGCTGTCTGCTTAATCGTCATGTTTGATTCCTCCTGTCGATGGTTTTGAGTACAAACTACTTTCGCGCAGCTAAGCCGCGCCTAGATTTCCATGCCCATTCGATGCGCCTGCTCCAGAGCGGGATGCCCGGCGATTTCGCCCACGCCGTTCACGCCGCCGGCGAAAACCGTTCCGGCAAGCGCGCGCCTTTGGCGAAAATCCCTTGCACTCCTTATATATATTGACGAAAATAAAGGTAATACCTAAACCTAACTTTAGGTCAAGGAGTAAATTCGAGATTTGTCCGGAGGAACCATGTACACAATCGGACAGGTGGCGGATATGTTCGGTCTGCCCGTTTCCACGCTGCGCTATTACGACAAGCAGGGATTGTTCCCGGAATTGGAGCGGACATCCGGCATTCGCCGATTCGGCGATACGGAACTCGAGGCGCTTCGGGTCATCGAATGCTTAAAGAAGGCTGGGATGGAGATCAAGGACATCCGGCTGTTCATGGAATGGTGCGCGGAGGGCCCATCGACATATCCCAAGCGCAAGGCCATGTTCGAGGAGCGGAAGGCCCACATGGAATCGGAAATCGCGAACATGAACCGTGCGCTGGATATGTTGAAGTGCAAATGCTGGTACTACGAGCAGGCGATCCAAGATGGCAACGAGGATAGAGTGAAGGCGCTGATTCCCGACGATTTGCCGGAAGAGATCAAAGATACCTACGATAGCGCCCACGCTCAATAATGCCGCCCGATGCTCAAGGGGCTTTGGCAAGGAGTCGTTTAGGCAGACATGCAAAAAGAAAGCCTCCGAACCAGAGGGTCCGGAGACTGTTATTCCCGCTACTTAGCCGGTGGCTTTGCCTTGCGGCGACGACGAACAGTATCAGGCAGTACTCAACGGTATCAAAACGCGAGTTCAGAAGCCAGTTCCCGTTATTCCCATAGGCATAAGCGCATCTGCTCGCGATTGCCTATCGATGCTTTGCCTCGAGCACGGCAGACACCGCATCGAGGAACTCCCGCACATGGTCGGCGGGGTGCGGCGAATGAAGCAGCCCGTAAGACACGAGACAGTCCCAATCGGTAGGGACGGTTTTGAGCATGGGGTGGACGTTGGCCCACAACGGCAGCGTCGCAAGCGCGAGGTCCTCGTTCGCGCCGCGATTGAACACCTCCACCCGATATTGCGGGAAGTCTACGAGCGCGATTTGAGGATGATGCAAGAGTATCTCGTCGCGTACGCGGTCGATTTCGGTGTTCCAGCCCCGGCGTATAAGCATAAGACTGTGATTGTGGAGGTCGTCGAATGTGACGATGTCGCGTTTGGCGAGCTCGCTGTCGACGGGAACGGCGCACCAGAGCGGCTCGCGCGAAAGCTCGAGGCCCAGGCACCCGCGCTCTTTAAGAAAGGCATCGTCGAAAATCCCCACCACGATATCCATGTCTTGCCCGAGGTTCGCCAAACCGCGCGCCGCCGAGGGTGTGTTTTCAAACGTGACCACCTGAAGGCTCATGCCAGGGCAACGTTCCTTCACCTTCGGCCATAGCTTCGTGAGCGGCGTGCTGGGAGTCATGAGCGACACTCACACGCGGATGATGCGCTTCTCTCCGCGCTCGGCGACGCGGGCGCGTGCGATTGATTCTTGAGAGTACTGCACGATATGGCGGGCGTCGGCGAGCAGCGACCTGCCTGCTCGCGTAAGCG
>USMA01000096.1 GCA_900555765.1 uncultured Collinsella sp. | reverse complement strand
TGCTGTACAAGGCCGCTGCGGGCAAGAACATCCACGGCACCGAGCCGAAAGAGGGCAAGATCGAGCTCAAGGCCGCCTGTGACGGCGTGTTTCTGGTCGATTCCGCGCGCCTTGTCGCCGTGAATAGCCAGGACGAGGTGATGATCGCCACGCGCAAGGGCGGCATGGCTGTACGCGAGGGCGACAAGCTCGCGCTTGCCGCGGCCGATACCATGGCCGACTATCTCGGCCGTGCTCTGGCGCTTATTGCCAACGTGGTCGACCCCGAGATGTTCCTGATCGGTGGCGGTGCGTCTGCCTCGGCCGATGTCTACCTCGATAAGGTTCGCGAGCACTTTAAGCAATACGCGCTTTCCGCCTCGCGCGAGACGCCCATTAAGGTCGCTTCGCTCGGAAACGACGCCGGTATCATCGGCGCCGCCTACGTAGCCCTGCGCGCCGCCGGCAAATAGCTGGTGCAAGGGGGGCAGGTTACTTTGCACCAACATGGTGCAAAAGGGGCAGCCTTGGCCCCCGGGCCTGCCCCAAAATATGCCGTGGCCCTTCCGTCTGCGAAGGCTCGGCATCGGCGTGCTACCATAGCTACGTCCAAGTACACATATCAAGTGGAGGATATCCATGGCAAACGTTCTTGTCTTTGGTCACCAGAACCCCGATAACGACGCCATCATGAGTGCCGTCGTCCTGTCCCAGCTGCTCAACCAGGTTGAGTATGCCGGCAACACCTACGAGGCTTGCGCTCTGGGCCAGCTTCCGGCCGAGTCCGCCAAGCTGCTCGCCGACGCCGGCATTGCCGAGCCCCGCGTGATCGAGTCCGTCGAGGCCGGTCAGCTCGTCGTCCTCACCGACCATAACGAGTCCGCCCAGTCTGTCGCCGGCCTTAAGGACGCCACGGTCTTTGGCGTTGTCGATCATCACCGCATCGGCGACTTCGAGACCGCCGGCCCGCTGCACTACATCTGCCAGCCCTGGGGCTACAGCTGCACCATCGTCACCAAGCTCGCCGGCGTGCTCGGCGTTGAGCTTTCCGACGTCCAGGCCAAGCTGCTGCTCTCGGCCATGATGACCGACACGCTTATGCTCAAGAGCCCCACCACCACCGATGTCGACCGCGCCGTTGCCGCCAAGCTCGGCGAGCAGGTGGGCGTCGACCCGGTCAAGTTTGGCATGGAGGTCTTCCTTACCCGTCCGTCCGGTTCCTTTACCGCAGCCGAGATGGTCGGTAACGACATCAAGATGTTCGAGCCCGCCGGCAAGAAGCTGCTCATCGGCCAGTACGAGACCGTCGACAAGACCCGCGCACTCGGCATGATCGACGAGATTCGCGAGGCCATGCGCGCCTACGCCGCCGAGAAGAGTGCCGACGGCATCGTCCTGTGCATCACCGACATCATGGAGGAGGGCTCGCAGGTCCTGCTCGAGGGCGAGACCGAGGCTGCTCAGAAGGGCCTGGGCATTGCCGACGAGCACGACGGCGTCTGGATGCCGGGTGTCCTCTCCCGTAAGAAGCAGGTCGCTGCTCCCATCATGGCCGCCTGCTAGGTTTAGTTGACCAAACGCCACGACCGGATCGCGGACACCCCGCCTCCGGTCGTTTTTTGTGCGCGGCGCCGCGTCGTCTCTTGGACAGGCGTGCCCGCGCCGTTGAGCAAATAATGTTCAACCTATGGTTCCGCTTTTCGGCCGCGCTTGCGCGCTTGTCGCGCAGGGTAGGCTAGATGCAAGCGTAGTACGTTAGAGCGCGGCGCCGCCACTTGGGCGGGCCGTGCTTTTTTAAGACGGGAGCTTTCCCGTGAAAGGAGCCGCCCATGGCAGCAACTGAGCAGCTGTTCAACGTTCGTGAGCGCAAACGCTTTGAACGTCACGACATTTGGGAGCGCATCGCCGAGAACGGTACGATTTCCGCCGCCGTCATGGTCTTCGCCGCCATCGCCGCCGTCATTTGCGCCAATACCGATGCCTACGAGGTCATCCATCACTTTTTGGAGACCCCGCTGTATGTGGGTCTGGGCAACCTTACGGCCGGTCTCACCGTCGAGCTATTCGTCAACGACTTCCTCATGGCGATTTTCTTTTTGCTGGTGGGCATTGAGCTCAAGTATGAGATGACGGTCGGCGAGCTCAAAAACCCGCGCCAGGCTATGCTTCCCATGCTGGCGGCCGTGGGCGGCGTCGTCGTTCCCGCCTGCATCTATCTGATCTTTAACCATGCCGGCGCGCACAACGGCTGGGCCATTCCCATGGCAACCGATATTGCCTTCGCACTGGGCGTGCTGTCGCTTTTAGGCAATCGCGTGCCCAACGGCGTGCGCGTGTTCTTCTCGACGCTCGCCATCGCCGACGACCTCATCTCCATCGCCGCCATCGCCATCTTCTACGGTCAGAGTCCCAATCCGTTTTGGTTGGGCGCCGCCGCGCTTGTGACCTGCGCGCTCGTGTGGCTCAACAAGACGCAGCATTACCGCCTTGCCCCGTACTCGGTACTGGGCCTGCTGCTGTGGTTCTGCATGTTCAAGAGCGGCGTACATGCCACGCTCGCCGGCGTCATCTTGGCCTTTACCATCCCGGCCAAGTGCGGCGTCAAGCTCGACAGCCTTACCGATTGGTTGGGCGAGTGCCTGCCGCTGCTCGATGATCGCTACGATGACGAGGCACACATCCTGGGCCAGCATGACTTTACCGTCTCGACCACCAAGGTCGAGCGCGTCATGCACCGCGTGACTCCGCCGCTCATCCGCATGGAGCGTCTGATCTCCACGCCGGTCAACTTTGTGATCCTGCCGATCTTTGCGTTCGTAAACGCACAGGTTCGCCTAGTGGGCGTGGACATGAGCACGCTACTCACCGACCCGGTGACGCTCGGCGTGTACTTTGGCATGCTGCTGGGCAAGCCGATCGGTATCTTTGGCATGACGTTTGTCCTGGTCAAGCTCAAGATCTCCGAGCTGCCGCATAACGTTAACTGGCACATGATTGCCGGCGTGGGCATTCTGGGTGGCATCGGCTTTACCATGTCGATCCTCATTAGCGGCCTCGCCTTCCCGACGGCCCAGTTTGAGGTTCTGGCTGCCAAGGCCGCCATCCTTGCCGGTTCGGTCACCGCTGCCGTGCTCGGCATGATCTACATGAGCGTGGTCTGCAAACACCCCGCGTCCAAAGACGAGTAAGAGCGCGAAAACCGGCTCCAGAACCGATTCGGGCGCGTTCAAAATGCGGATTCGGGCGGTGCTTGCCGCCTGCCAGACACGCCAGTGGTCAAAAAACGCCGTTTGTGAGTACTGTCACAAACGGCGTTTCATTTTAGGTGTGGAAAATAATGAACAAAGTTATAAGAACTGTACGTTAATGAGTGAGCATCGACTTCCAATTCGGCGCTGGCTGACGGTGACTAGGGAGTTTCAAGTCGAGTTTTGCCGATTTCGACCAAGAATCGCTGCTACTAAAAAGGCAACAGTACTCATATTTGCCCTTTTTTGGCCACAAGCCCTAAAACAAGCCTCGCCAGGGTCGGGAAGCGGGCCAAATCGTCGGCCTCGAGGCTTATTCCACCGTTCCGTAGATGGCGCCCCAGCCGTGGGCGGCAAGGGCGGAGTTGAGTTGGTCGCAAAGCGATTGGCGGTCGTAATAGCCGGGCGGTAGCAGGTTGACGATTTCCATGAGATCGGGCGCCAGGTCCAAGATTTCGGCCTGTACGATCAGATCCAGTCGGTCGATGGCGTGGCGGTCGTAAAACAGCCCGTCGACCAGGCGCTGTAGGTCGCCGAACTCCTCGGCCTGGAACGATCCGTATTCCATAGTGCCTCCTTGGGCGTGCCGAGCAGCCAGCCAAGCCGCACCGGATGTCGTAATTCATTGCGATGGACTTAATCTATCACGGCTTCATACCGTTGCGGCGGTGGCGGTCTATACTTAGACGAACTGCAACGTACCGCTTCGCGAAAGGTCGCACCCATGCAGACGATCTACCAGAAGATGGAAACCACCGAACTCGATGCCGCCATCGAGGCGCTCAAAGCCGAGGTCGCCGAGGTCAAGGCCAAGGGCTTGGCGCTCGACATGGCCCGCGGCAAGCCGTCGCCCTCCCAGGTGGACATCTCTCGACCCATGCTCGATGTCCTCAATGCCGATGCCGATCTGCACGACGGCAACGTCGACTGCTCTAACTACGGCTGCTTTGAGGGCATTCCCTCGGCACGCAGGCTAGCGGGGGAGTTCCTGGGTTGCCCCGCCGAGCAGACGCTCGTGCTGGGTTCGTCGAGCCTTTTGATCGAGCACGACATCGCCGGCATGTTCTGGCGTTGCGGTTCGTGCGGCAGCGAGCCCTGGGACGCCTACGAGGCCGCGCACGACGGCAAGAAGGTCAAGTTCCTGTGCCCCGTTCCCGGCTACGACCGCCACTTTGGCATCACCGCCGACTTGGGCATCGAGAACGTTCCCGTCGCGATGACCGACAACGGCCCCGATATGGACGAGATCGAGCGCCTCGTTGCCGCCGACGACTCCATCAAGGGTATCTGGTGCGTGCCCAAGTATTCCAACCCCACGGGTATCACCTTTAGCGAGGACACTGTGCGTCGCCTGGTCGAGATGCCCACGGCCGCGCCCGATTTCCGCATCTTCTGGGACAACGCCTACTGCGTGCACGACCTGTACGACGAGACCGATGAGCTCGCAAACATTTTTGACCTCGCTCGCGCGGCGGGCACCGAGGACCGCGTGGTGGCCTTTGCCTCGACGTCCAAGATCACCTTCCCGGGCGCCGGTATCGGCTTTATCGGTGCGAGCCCCGCGGTCATCGCCGAGTTCTCCAAGCGCCTGAAGGCCGGCCTCATCAGCGCCGACAAACTCAACCAGCTGCGTCACGTGCGCTTCCTTCCCACCATCGAGGCGGTCAAGGAGCACATGAAAAAGCATGCCGAGTTCCTGCGTCCGCGCTTTGAGGCCGTCGAGCGCAAGCTCACCGAGGGCTTGGGCGACACGGGCTGTGCCACCTGGACGCACCCCCGCGGCGGCTACTTTGTGAGCTTTGATGGTCCCGAGGGCTCGGCCCAGAAGGTTGCTGCGCTTAGCGCCGACCTGGGCGTCAAGCTCACGCCGGCCGGTGCTACCTGGCCCTATGGCAAGGACCCGCGCGACACCAACATCCGCATCGCGCCGAGCTATCCCACGGTCGAGGACCTGGAGGCCGCGCTCGATGTGCTGGTGCTGGCCGTTAAGCTCGTCGCTGCCGAGCTTGCGCGTGCCGAGCGCGCCTAACGCGCGGCTTCCCGTACTATCCGCACTTTCGATACGTAAAGGAGCGTATACATG
>USMA01000095.1 GCA_900555765.1 uncultured Collinsella sp. | reverse complement strand
GACTATGTCGACCCTCGCCAGCACCGGCGAGCTCACGCCGGCCGAACTTGCCCAGCGCGTGCTCACACTGAGCTATTTCCACCGCGTCTCGGCCGATGACTATCGCGTACTGCTGCGCCACCTCATCAAGATCGATCATATCCAGGTCACCGAGGGCGGCGGGCTCATCGTGGGTCTCGCGGGCGAGCGCATCATTAACAACTTTAAGATCTACGCTGTGTTCCAGGAAAACGAGGAGTTCACCGTTCGCAGCGAGTCGGCCGAGTTGGGCACGATCGTCAATCCGCCACCGCCCGGTGAGCGCATCGCCATAGCCGGGCACTGCTGGATAGTCGAGGAAGTGGACTGGAAGCGACACACCGTCTTTGCCACGCAAGTCAAAGGTCGTGTGCCGGCATACTTTGGCGACTGCCCCGGTGACATCAACACGCATGTACTCGAGCGCATGCGCCAAGCGCTCAACGAGCACGCGGCATATCCGTACCTCATGGGCAACGCACGGGCACGCCTTGCACAGGCTCGTCATACCGCCGAGATTTCGGGCGCGGGAACTAAGCCGCTCATCAACCTGGGTGGCGACACCTGGGTGCTCTTCCCCTGGTTGGGCAGCTACGCCTTCCTAGCACTCGAGCGCATGCTTAAAATCAAATGCGCCGCTGAGTTGGGCCTTCGCGGACTCGACCCGTCACGCCCGTACTTTATGCAGTTTAAGATGAAGGCCGACGAGGAGACGTTCTTTGAAGTGCTCGCCGCCGAAGCCGAGAAAGACTTCGACCCCATCGACCTCGTCTATCCCGGCGAGGTGCCTTACTTTGATCGGTACGACGAATTCGTTCCAGAAGAGCTCGTGCGCAAAGGCTTTGCCGAAGGCGTGCTCGACATCGAAGGCATGAAGCAGCGCGTTCTCGGCTGGCGCGACCACGCCTAAGACCAGTCTTTTTGGGACGGGGAGACTTATTTGTCGTGAAGGACGGTGCCGAGGAAGTCGGTGTCGAAGGGCACGGCTTCGGCAAAGGCATAGTCGCCGTCGCTGGCGATGAGCAGGCAGTTCTCCTCGCCGCCGAACTCCGCATCGCCACACGGGACCACCCAGGCATGGGCGAATACCTCGAGTGCCGTGGCAGCGCAGTCGCGCAGGAACGTCACGTCGCCCCCCTCGTTTGCGCTCACGATATTGGCGACGTAGACGCCATCAACATTTAGGCTGCCTCGCACCAAACGCAACGCCTCAACCGTCGCCAGCTCGCGTACGGGCTCGGCGCCGCCAAAGCAATCGCTCACGACCACGTCGTAGCGACGATGGCCTACGCTCGTCACACCCAGATACGAGCGAGCCTCAGCGGTAATCACCCGCAGGCGATCGCCCACCGCGCGCTCCAGCTCGTCCAGGTAGAACCAGCGGCGCGCCAGGCGCGTAATCTCTCCGTCATACTCGATGACGTCCATGCGCAAACCCTCGTGCGACATCAGGGCGAATTTAGGATAGGCAAACCCGCCGCCGCCCAGCATAAGCATGCGGTCGATACCGTGACCATAAGCGTCGCGCATCGCATCCTCGGCCTCAAACACGTCGTTAAACGCGCGATAGTACGCAAAGACGGGCTCCGCCCAGCGCTCGCCAACGTAACTCGCGCTTTGGTAGACGCCGCCTTGCACCAATACGCGGACTTCGTCGCCGCCCTCGTCGTGCACGCGTTTCACACGCGCCAACCCATTGCGGGTTCGCGCAACCTGCAGACAGGCAGCACGAACAGCGACAGCGGCCGCACCAAGCGCCGCGGCTCCCAGAGCAACGCCGGCAACGCCGCCGGCAGAAACACTCGGCTTGTTCATCTAGAGCTCCTTTTGCAGATAAAGGCCATGGTCATAAAATCCAAGATGGCGATAGTACTCGCGTGTGCCAATCGCGCTAATCACGTTGATACGCGCATAACCCGCATCCCGGGCAATCTCGCACGCACGCTCTACGAGCAAACGCCCCAACCCGTGATGCTGCGCCGCCTGGCCCTGGTCGCCCACGCGCGCCGCCATGCCATACACGTGCACCTCGCGAATCATCGCCTCGTCCGGCGTCGTCGGCAACTCGTCCGCATGTGCGGCAACAAACGAATGGTCGGGCAGCGACAACCGCAAAAAGCCCGCGATCTTGCCCCGCGGCGTCACCCACTGCAAAAAGCGCTCGTGAGTCACCGGCGTCTCGTACGCCACTTCCTCATCAAGAGAAAGCTCATCCAAGTCGGCACCCGCGGTACTGATCTCGCGATAGCGAATCTCGCGCACCACTGTGCCTTCTCCACGAGCCGCCAAGCGATTCTCGACGAGCTGACGCAGGTTGGGCTTCTTGTTGCCCACCATGATGTCGTCGGAGCTAAAGTCGCGAATCATGCGGCTGATACGGCAGAACGCCGGCGTCACCACGATGTCGTCGGCTAACACATCGAGCAGCTCTTCCTCGGTATAGGGACGCCACTCGCCGCGCTCATAGCAGCCCACCAGACGCGAGCCCTCGATGAGCGCACACGGGTAGACCTTGACCTCGTCGGGCATAAAGGCCCCCTCGGTCATAAAGCGCTCGTAGTCGCGCTTGTCCCCTTCGGGCGTGGCGCCCAGCAAGTTGAGCATAAAATGCGCGTGAATCTTAAAGCCAAACAGGCGCGCAAGCGAAAACGCCCGCTCGATCTGCGCCACCGAAATGCGACGCTCGTTGATATCGAGCAAATGCTGGTCGAGGCTCTGGATGCCCATCTGAATCTTGGTGCAGCCCAGACGACGAATGAGCGTGAGCGCCTGTGGCGTCACGGCATCGGGGCGGGTCTCGATAACGAGCCCCACCACGCGATGCTTCGCCGTCTCGTTGATGCGCTGCTGACGCTCAAGCTCCTCCATCGTTGCCGTCTGCCACTCGGCAGCCTCGCCCCATGGCGTACCGGGGCCGTACAGACGACGCACTGCGCGGTTATAGCCACCAACGACAGCATCCACACGCCCCTGCTCGTCGGCAACGCCGCTCGCAAGCTCGGCCTCGTCGGTCGCAATGCCGGCAGCCCGATAGCGCTCGCGGCGCTCTGTTACCACCGGCGGCAGGGCATCGGCGGGAGCGTCATCGAGCAGGCGCCCTGCCGCGGCACGGCTGATGCCCGGACGCGCCAACATGGGGTTTGCCGCCACACCGGCGACGGCATCGTCATTGAGCGCACGGAAAAGCTCCGACATAAACCACGTCTGATACCCTTGCGGATAGTCGCTCCAGGTACCGCCGAGCACAATGAGCTCTATCTTGTCGGTCGCATGTCCCATCTGCGACAGCGCGGTCAGACGAGCGCTCACCTGCAGATACGGGTCGAAGCAGTTTTGCTCCGCACGGGCGCACGCCGGCTCGGCGTGCAGATAGCTTTTGGGCATGCGCAGATCGTTGGGGCAAAACAGGCAATCGCCCGAGCATGGCCGGGGCTTGGTAATGACGGTAATGGTCGCCACGCCCGAAGCCGTGCGACGAGGCTTCATGCGTAGCACCTGCAGCAGTTGACGCTCTAGCTCGGCGTCGACATTCCATGCCGTCCAACGAGCCGGCTCCTCGCGCTTCACCCGCTGGTAAAACGGCAGCAGGCGACGCTTGGCCAAATCGCGCTTGTCGGCACCCTCACGGCGCGCCTCGGCATGTATCAATTTGACGAGCACCTTGTCGTCCACGGTCTCACCGCGACGCAGAGCCTCGAGTATGTTCAAAATAATCTGTTCCATGACCCCATTGTAAAGGCAAAGGCGCCGGAGCCGATCTCGGCTTCGGCGCCTTCATCAAACAGCGCGTCTAAGCATCTATGCTTGCGGACCAGCCCGCAGTCATCATTCCGGATCAAACGACATGTCGCCCGAACCGACCTCAAAACGATACGTAGCAGACTTATCGCCGTTATCGAATTCAAGATTCAAAATGGTCTCGCCGTCGTAGCCAAGCGGAAGGAAATCGCTCTCAAAGTCGCCGCTGCCCAAGGTGAGGCTCGCCTTAAAGCCCGTCGAGTTCGGAACCGTCATCTCCACATCGCCCGAGCCCACACTCACGTCCATCGACTTCGCGGGGGCCTGGTAGAGCTCGAACGTCACATCGCCCGAACCGACCTCGGCATTCAGGGTATCGGTCACGGTGCCCGTAAACTCAACGTCTCCAGAGTCCAAAGTCAGGTTGAGGTCATGACACGCAATGCCCGCGACCGTCAGGTCACCCGATCCTACATTCGCTGTAATGCCCACCATGTTATCGGCAACTTCGCGCGGCAGTTCGACGGTAACCGTGCGGTCAATGGCGCGCTCGTCATCGCAATCGAACTGGCGAATCTTGAGCGTAGAACCCTTGATTTCGGCCAGGTTCTGGGTTGCCGCATCGAAGGCAACGGTCCCCGTTGCCACGCGACCGCTTTCAATTACGCGCACTGGCCCGCCGGAGACGTGTTTGACCTCGACCGTGCCCGACGTCACGTCCAAATCAAGCGATGTGAACGCGTCGGCATCAAACGTTTCGCTCGAAAGCTGTTGAGGCCGAGCGGAATAGTTACCGCTATCCAAAAGATCGTCCTCGTCAAGCGCATCGTCCATACCAGACAAGCCGGATACAACATCGTCGAGCTCCCACGGACCATCAAAATGAATCAATGTCCGCGAAACGCCAAAGACAAGCCCAACAATGAGCACAAACGCTCCGATGCCAACACCCAGGCGTACCTTGGATTCATGCGAAAGCTTCATCATTCGTCACCCTCTTTGGCACATGGCTCAGCGGTGGTCGTGGTAGCCACGTCAGCATCGGGTTCCGCAGAAGCATCCTTCCCCTGGGCCTTGATCGCCACCGACGCCGGACCAACCTGAATATCCCCGCGCGCCCAATCACCATCGAGCGCACGCGCCACCCAGTGATAGATGGGAATCGTAAAGAAGATCAGCGCGGCAAAGGGGCCGGCACCAAACAGGAACATCAGCAAAAAGAACAGCAGCCAGCACACGGCCCAATACGGGAACGACTGGAACGGGCCCTTCACCGGAGTCGAGCCAACCGCGGTGCCACTCGTCGCCTGCGCCGTAGCGGCATTGGCGGCCTGCGCACTCCAGCTTGCCGCCTGCGCCGCCTTGGCTGCGGCATCACTTGCCTGCGTAGCTGCCTCCGTGGCGCGTGCCGCCGCCTCATGGGTGCGAGCACGCTCTGCCGCCTCGGCCTCGCGCTGACGGGCGCGGTCCTCGTTCTCAAACTCGATATCGTCCTCGATCTCGTCGCTCGGATTGAGCAGCTCGTCCAGGCTCACGCCATAGAGTTTGGCGAGCGAGATCAGGTTCTCGGTATCGGGCGCGCTCTCCGCGCGCTCC
>USMA01000094.1 GCA_900555765.1 uncultured Collinsella sp. | reverse complement strand
ACAGGCTATGACCATCGGGTGTTTTGCCGCGATGGACAGATGACAAAGGTTCCCGGGTCGCTTGTCTTTGTGGGCAAAGTGTGCGTTAAGAAGGGCGTCGAATCGCTGGTACTCGCGATGGGGCGAATTGGCGAGGACTACGATGCGGCGCGTGGGGTACGCCCGAGTCGGCTTGTACTGGTGGGAGGCCATGGCGATGCGGATGAGTATGAGCGCATCGCTCGGGCTTCCGGAGATTCCCCCGTGCCGGTGAAGTTTGCTGGCCGTCTGAGTCGCGACGAGCTGGTGCGCGCCTATCGCGAGGCCGAGGTGTTTGTGCTGCCGTCCTTTTACGAGGGGCTGCCGCTGGTGCCGATCGAGGCGATGGCCTGCGGATGCAAAGTCGTCATGACCGATCTGCCCGGCGTGCGTCCATGGCTCGAGACTGCCTTGCCAGGCGCGCCCGTAACGTGGGTAACGCCGCCGCGCATGACGGATGTCGATACACCCGATGCGCGCGATTGTCAGCGGTTTGAGCTTGCTAGGGCAGTCGTCGTGGCCCAGTCGGTCGCGGAACCCATTTCGACCTTTGACCCATCTGCGGTTTCGTGGGATGCCTGCTGGGCGCGTATACTGGAGCAGTTGGCAACCTTGAAAGGAGGTATCGATGGATAAGGATCAGATTAGGCTCACGTCTATGACTGCCGCGAGCGGTTGAGCCGCTAAGTTGGCCCCCGGAGCCCTCGCCCAGGTCCTGGGCGATTTACCCAATGTGCATAACGACAACTTGCTCGTGGGGTTCGATACCTCCGACGATGCGAGCGTCTTTCGCGTTGGCGATAACTTGGGTCTCGTGCAGTCCATCGACTTCTTACCGCCGATGGTCGACGACCCGTTTCTATTTGGCCAGATTGCCGCGGCCAACTCGCTGTCGGACATCTACGCCATGGGCGGGCGGCCGAGCCATGCCATGAACCTGCTCTGCATACCCAGTTGTCTGGGCATCGAGGTTGCCGGTCAGATTCTGGCGGGCGGCGCCGACAAGTGCGTCGAGGCGGGCTGCACCATCGCGGGCGGTCACACCATCAACGACGACGAGCCCAAGTACGGCCTGTCCGTGAGTGGCTTTGTCGCGCTCGACCGCATGCTCGCCAACAGTGGCGCACGCGTGGGCGATGTTCTGCTGCTGACCAAGGCGATCGGCTCGGGCGTCATCACCACGGCCATTAAGGGCGAGCTTATCGAGCAGGACGAGGCCGCAGCCATGTTTGACTCGATGCGCGCCCTCAACGAGGCGCCGATTCGCCTGGCCGAGGGACTCGAGCTTCACGGCTGCACCGACATTACGGGCTTTGGTCTGATCGGGCATGCGTGCGAGATGGCCGAGGGCTCGGGCGTGCAGATTGAGCTTGCGTCGGGGGCGGTGCCGCTCTTTGACCAGGTGCTCGACATGGCGCGTCTGGGCATTATCCCCGCGGGCTCCTACCGCAACCAGGACTTCTTTGGCCCGCGTGTAGCTGCCGACGATGACCTGGAGCCGGGCATGCTGGATGCGCTGTACGATCCGCAGACTTCGGGCGGTTTGCTTATTGCGGCGCTCGCGGCGGATGCGGATGAGCTTGCGTGCCGTCTGCATGCCGAAGGACGTATCGCCGCCGTCGTCGGCCGCGTGTGCGAGCCGGTGCCGGACGGTCCTGCCGTCCACGTTGTCCGTTAACGACACGTTTATTGAGCTATGTACCGTTCTAAAACGATTTATTCGAAAGGAAAAACTATGTCTACCAAGATTGAAGTCAATGCCATGGGCGATGCCTGCCCGCTGCCCGTCGTCAAGACGCTTAAGGCGCTCAAACAGCTTGAAGGCGAGGGTGCCGTGGTGACCTCGGTCGATAACGAGACCGCCGTCAAGAACATCTCCAAGATGGCGCAGGAGAAGGGCTGCACGGCCTCGGTCGAGAAGGTTTCTGACGCCGAGTGGCACGTGACCGTGGCGACCTCTGGCGCCGTTGCCGTGGCCGATCCCGAGCAGGATGGCGCTGCCTTCTGTGATGCCAGCGCCGGCAAGGGCAAGCTCGTCATCTCCGTCTACACCGACTGCATGGGCCGCGGCGACGACGCGCTGGGCCACCAGCTCATGAAGGCCTTCAGCTTTGCCGTGACACAGCAGGAGGAGCTGCCCTCGACCATGCTGTTCTATAACGGCGGCGCCAAGCTCACCGTCGAGGGCTCACCGGTGCTCGACGACCTGAAGGGTCTGGCCGAGCAGGGCGTCGAGATCCTTACCTGCGGCACCTGCCTGGACCACTATGGCATTAAAGACCAGCTTGCGGTGGGCGAGGTCACCAACATGTACGTGATCGTGGAGAAGATGGAGCAGGCCGTGCGCGTCGTGCGCCCGTAGCGTATTGGTTGGAGTTGCCATGAGGGAGAAGCGCACGGCGCTTGTCATCACGTTTCCCACCACGGCGGCCGCCATGGGTTGTGAGTCCCTGTGCGTCGAGCGCGGCCTTCCCGGGCGAACGATTCCCGTGCCCGGGGAGGTCGCTGCCGGCTGCGGTCTGGCGTGGAAGGCGTTGCCTGCCGATGAGGAACTGCTGCGCAGCGAGCTTACCGCGGCGGGCGTTCCTACCGAGGGCTATACCGTGATTGATATGTGGGAGGTCGTGCGATGATCTACCTGGATAACGCGGCGACGACCATGCACAAGCCGCAGATGGTCATCGATGCCGTGACGCAGGCGATGTGCTCGCTCGGCAATGCCGGGCGCGGCGCCACGTCGGGTGCGCTCGACGCGGCGCGTACCATTCACGGCTGCCGCGCCAAGCTTGCGCGCTTGCTGGGCTGCCCGCGGGCTGTCCATGGTTGTTTTACGCCCAATTCCACCGCGGCGCTCAACACCGCCATCTGTGGCGTGGTGCGCCGCGGCGACCGCGTGGTCACAACGGTGCTCGAGCACAACTCGGTGCTACGTCCGCTCAACCGCCTGGCGGCAGAGCAGGGTGTTACCGTTGACCATGCGGACTGCGACGCGAACGGTGTGCTCGACTATGACGAGCTCGAGCGGTTGGTCACGCCGGCCACGCGTGCCGTGGTAGTGACGCACGCCTCCAATGTGACCGGCAACGCGGTCGACATTGCACGCGTGGCGGCCATCGCGCATGCGGCCGGCGCGCTGGTGATCGTCGATGCTTCGCAGTCTGCCGGCACGGCGCATATCGATATGCAGGCCATGGGGCTCGACGTGGTGTGCTTTACCGGCCACAAGGGGCTCATGGGACCTCAAGGCACCGGCGGCCTGGCCGTGGCAGAGGGCATTGACGTGGCCCCGTGGGCCAGGGGCGGCACGGGCGTGCACAGCTTCGATGCTCTGCAGCCGCTTGAGTGGCCCACGCGGCTTGAGGCGGGCACGCTCAACGGTCACGGCATCGCGGGACTTTCTGCCGGTCTCGACTTTATCGAGGCCCAGGGTGGGGTCGAGGCGATTGCTGCCCACGAGCGTGCGCTCGCTGATCGCTTCCTTGCCGGTGTGCGCAAGATTCCGGGGATTAAGCTCTACGGTGCCTTTGACCAGCCGACGCGCTCTGCGATTGTGCCGCTCAACGTGGGCGATATCGACTCTGCCGAGATCTCGGACGCGCTCATGCAAGGGTGGGGGATTGCGCCGCGTCCCGGCGCCCATTGCGCTCCGCTCATGCACCGCGCGCTGGGGACCGAACGCCAGGGTGTTGTTCGCTTTTCGTTTGGGTATTTCAACACGACCGAAGAAGTCGACACGGCTATCGATGCTCTGTGCGATTTAGCCTGCTAAAGCTGCTAGACCGTTTATACTTGCGGGACGGGTGTTTTTGCCCGTCCCGTTTTTGTTTCGACCCGAAAGGTGGTCCCATGGCTTCATCCGCCCCGCGCGGTCTGCGCTCCGACCATGTCGTCACCGTCGGCATCGCCCTGTTCTCGATGCTCTTTGGCGCCGGCAACCTCATTATTCCGCCGCTGCTGGCGCTGCAGGCAGGTTCTGCCACGCCGGTCGCCATGCTCGGCTTTCTGACTGCCGCCATCGGCCTGCCCGTCATGGGCTTTATCGCCGTGGCGCTTGCCGGAACGGCGCGCGAGCTTGCCGGCCGCGTGCACCCTAGGTTTGGTGAATTCTTCGTTGCGGCGGTCTACCTGGCCATCGGTCCGTGCCTGGCCATTCCGCGCACAAGCTCTACGGCCTTCGAGATGCTGGTGCCGCTGCTGCCCGAGGGTGTTTCGCTCGGCACGGCTCGCCTGGTGTTTGCCATCGGGTTCTTCGTCGTCGCGTTTGCGCTTACGCTGCGTCCGGGCGTCATCACGCGCGTGCTCGGCCGCATTACGGGCCCCGCGCTTATCGCGCTCATCGTGCTAGTCGTGGGTGCCGCCGTTGTCTCACCGTTGGGTCCCGCTGCCGCGCCGCAGGCTCCCTACAATGCCGGTGCTGCCGTGCAGGGCTTTTTGACCGGCTACCAGACCATGGACCTGCTCGCGTCGCTCGCCTTCGGCATTATCATCGCCGAGACCATCCACGAGCTGGGTGTGACCGACGACAAGCGCGTGGCCTTCGAGATTTCGCGTTCCGGTGTGATCGCCGGCGTGCTCATGGCCATCATCTACTGCGGCCTGGCGCTTGCCGGTACTCAGCTTAGCACCGTGATGCCCGATGCCACCAACGGCGCTGCCATCCTTCCCCGCTCTGCCTCCATGCACTTTGGTCTTGCCGGCACGGTCGTGGTCTTTGCGATCTTTTTCCTTGCCTGCATGAACGTGTGTATCGGCCTTATCAGCTGCTGCTCGCGCTACTTCTGCGAGACGTATGTGGTCGAAGGGGGAGCGGAGGCTTCCGAGGAGGCCATGCGCCGCCCCTTTGCGTTTCTCGCCTTTGTGTTCGCGGCGTTTTCGTGCGTGCTCTCCAACGTGGGCCTCGACGTGATCCTCATGTTCTCGGTGCCTATGCTCAATGCCCTGTATCCCGTTGCCATCGTGCTGGTGCTTATGGGCCTAGTGTACGGTTTTTGCGACGCGCATCCGCAGGTGTGGGTTTGGGTCGGCGGCGTTGTCGCGGTGCAGAGCGTGATCACCTCGGTCCGCGATGCGTTCTTTGCGGGCGCGTGGCTGCCGTTCGATGCGCTGCCGCTGGCGGACATTGGAGCCGCGTGGGCGCCGGTCGCTGTGGTGGCGTTTGTGATCGGTCTGCTCCATAGTCGTTTTGTTGCACATTCGAGGAGCTAAGGTATCAATGCTTGCACAGGCGGGGAGTCTCCCCTATAATTTCCTTCGCTTTGGGACTCGCAAGGTTTAGACCTTAGCTGCGCAACACCTTCGGGACGTGGCGCAGTTTGTTAGCGCGCCTGCTGTGGGA
>USMA01000093.1 GCA_900555765.1 uncultured Collinsella sp. | reverse complement strand
CCACGCGGTGCGCGGTGTTGCGTGTCAGCATGTCTGCCGAGCTCAGGTAGATCATGTCCGAGTCCACGCCGAAAGCATAGACGCGCGCGTGCTCCAAAAAGCGTCCGACGATGGAGCGGACATGCACGTTCTCGGTCTTGCCCGGAATACCGGGCTTGAGGCACGAGATGCCGCGGATGATCATGTCTACGCGCACGCCGGCACACGATGCCTCGGCGATCTTGTCGATAACCTCGCGGTCGGTCAGCGAGTTGAGCTTAAAGAACACGCGGGCGGGCTCGCCGGCAAGGGCGCGCTGAATCTCGCGGTCAAGCCCGCGCATGATGAGCGGTTTCAGTCCGACGGGCGCCACACCCAGGAAGCGGTAGTCGCCGCGCAGGTTGCCCAGCGACAGATTGCGGAAGAACAGGTTGGCGTCTTCACCGATGCCGGGATGGGCTGTCATGAGCATAAAGTCGCTGTAGAGTTTGGCCGTCTTCTCGTTAAAGTTGCCGGTGCCCAAAAGCGTGAGGCGGGTGAGCGCCATGCCCTCGCGATAGGTGAGCTGGCAGATCTTTGAGTGGCATTTAAAGCCCTCGGAGCCGTAGATGACGGTGCAGCCCGCCTCCTCCAGGCGTTCGGCCCATTCGATGTTGTTTTGCTCGTCATAGCGGGCTCGGAGCTCCATGAGTACCGTGACCTCTTTGCCGTTTTCGGCAGCATCGATGAGCGACTCGCACAGGCGGCTCTGCTTGGCCACGCGGTAGAGTGTGATGCGCAGCGAGATACACTCAGGGTCGTAGGCTGCTTCGTGCACCAGGTCCAAGAACGGGTTCATGGCCTCGTAAGGGTAAAAGAGCAGCTTGTCGTGCTGCAGCACCTGCTCGCGGATGGAACGGGACATGTCGATGGTGGGGTTGGGCTGCGGCTTAAACGGCGTAAAGAGCAGCTCGTTGCGTAGGTGCTCGGGAATCTTGCCCTCAATGCCAAAGACGTAGCCCAGATCAAGGGGGATATCGCAGGTAAAGACCGAGCGGCGAGAAAGCTCGAGCGCCTTGCGGATGGTCTTGAGCGTTGCCTTCTCGAGCGAGCCCGATACGGCGAGCACCACCGGCTGCAGGCGCAGGCGCTTCTTGAGGATGCGCTTCATGTGCTGGCGGTAATCCTCGTCCTCCTCGACGCCCTCGCCGTCCGGGTCGATATCGGCATTGCGAGTGACGCGGATCAGCGCGCGATCCAGCGGCTTATAGGAGCCAAAGCAGCTGTCCAGGCAGGCGAGGATGACATCCTCGAGCAAGATGTAGGAGTAGGTGCCGGTGGGCGAGGGGATCTCGACCACGCGGTTCATCGAGGCGGGAATCTCGATCAGGCCCAGCAGGCTCTCCTCGTCGGTGATGCCGTCCAGGCCACAAGCCAGATAGAGTGCGCCGTTGCGCAGGTTGGGGAAGGGATGGCGCGGGTCAATGACCAACGGTGAGATAACCGGCGACACGTAGGCCTGGAAGTAGCGGGTTACAAAGGTGCGCTCCTCGGGCGTAAGCGAATCGATTTGCGCGCGGTGAACGCCCAGTGTGTCGAGATTGCCCTCGATGCTCTTAAAGATGGACTCCCAACGGGTAAGGAGCCCGGGCAGCTCGGCCATGACAGCATCGACCTGTTCGGAGGTGGTCATATTGCTCTTGTTGTCGACAGGTTGTTTTTTGAGCTCCGCCAGATCGGACAGGCCGCCCACGCGCACCATAAGGAACTCGTCGAGGTTGGACTCTAAGATCGAGACGAACTTTAGTCGCTCGAATAACGGAACGGTTTCGTCGAAGGCTTCGTCGAGCACGCGGTTGTCAAAGCGTAGCCAGCTGAGCTCTCGGTTTTGCGTGTACGAGAAGTCGCGCGGCGGTTTGCGCAGCTTTGCGGCGGCTTGCTTCTTTTCGATTTTGCTCGGCATATGCATCTGTCCGTTCAGTCCCCACAAGGGACGGTAGCCTAACACTAATCACTATTGTCTCAATTTAGTCGACCTGTGGCACGGACGCATCGCGCGAACGGTATCTTTACCTACTTCTTACGCTGCCAAGGCATGCAACTAACTGCCCAACTCGTTTAGAAACAATCTATATCCATACTCAACTGGTGAGGATGTATGAATAAGAATGATTGCGAGCTGAATATAATCGAATCCAAATTGAATCATGGACAAACGACATTTATATGCAGAAAACCGTTTTAGCTATGCAATTCCTAAACATGAAAATATTTGTGCAATCTAGCTTAATTCCTTAGAAAAAAGAACATTTACCTTTGAAAACCTGCTTTAGAGAACCGAAGTGCATCATGGGGGAATCATATGCGATATACCGTTCATCGCACTTTGCTGACCGTTCGGGGGCGAGGTGGAATTGCAGGTGGTTTTTGGATATAACTAGAGCTGTCAGCAAGCAGCGTCCCATACGGAGGGGCGCTGATACATTCGGCCAGTAAGGCCCGAAAGAAAGGTAGGAGGCCATGACGAAAGGTCTGCACGTGCCTTCCGAGATCGGCAAGCTCAGGAAGGTCTGCCTGCACCGTCCCGGCGACGAGCTCCTCAACCTGCCGCCCGACGAGCTCGAGCGACTCCTGTTCGACGACGTCCCGTTCCTGGAGGTCGCGCAGCAGGAGCACGACACCTTCGCCCAGATCCTGAGGGACCAGGGCGTGGAGGTCCTCTATCTCGAGAACCTCGTCGCCGAGGTGTTCGACCAGGTCCCCGGCGCCCGCGCCGAGTTCACCGACCAGTACATCGCCGAGGCAGGCATCCGCGGCCAGCACATGCCGCAGATCGTCCGCGAGAAGCTGGACTCCATCGAGGACAACCTCGAGTTCGTCAAGAAGACCATGGCCGGCATGACCAAGTCCGAGATCGACATGCCCCTCACGGCGTCCACGACCCTCCACTCCCTGGTCAACTCCGAGTCCGAGTCCGACCTGATCATCGACCCGATGCCCAACCTCTACTTCACCCGCGACCCGTTCGCGGTCGTCGGCGAGGGCGTCAACCTCAACCGCATGTACTCGGTCACCCGCAACCGCGAGACCCTGTACGGCAAGTACGTCTTCAAGTACCACCCCGACTACAAGGACGTCTCGCTGTACTTCCGCCGCGACTGCCAGTTCCACACCGAGGGCGGCGACGTGCTGAACATCAACGAGAAGACCCTCGCCGTCGGCATCTCCCAGCGCACCCAGGCCGCCGCGATCGACGTCATGGCCCAGAACATCTTCTGGAACTCCGACTCCAAGGTCGAGCGCATCCTGGCCTTCGACATCCCGGTCTCGCGCGCCTTCATGCACCTCGACACGGTCTTCACCCAGATCGACGTCGATAAGTTCACGATCCACCCCGCCATCATGGGCACCCTGCGCGTCTACGAGCTGACCGCCGGCAAGAACCCGGGCGACGTGAACATCCGCCTGATCGAGGACACCCTCGAGCACGTCCTGGAGGACGCCACCGGCGTCGACCAGGTCAAGCTGATCCCCTGCGGCGGCGGCGACCCGATCGCGGCCTCCCGCGAGCAGTGGAACGACGGCTCCAACACCCTGTGCGTCGAGCCCGGCAAGATCTGCGTCTACGCCCGCAACACCGTCACCAACGACGTGCTGTACAAGGAGGGCCTGGACCTTCTCGTCGTGCCCTCCGCCGAGCTCTCCCGCGGCCGCGGCGGCCCGCGCTGCATGAGCATGCCCTTCTGGCGCGAGGACCTCTAAGGTCTTCAAGGACCCGTACAGGTCATAATACATACATCTTGCTGCCATTAGATGTCTCCCATTGGGGCGGTGCGGGTTTTCGCACCGCCCCAATCTTGTATGAGGAACGTCAACACGATTGGATGACTGCTTTTGTAAGGAGCTTGGCCATGGACATCAAGACGATTGGCGTTGAGGAATGGCTCAACGTTTGGGAGAAGAGTGCCATGTGGGACATCGCCCAGTCGACGATCTCGTCGCTCACCATGGGCGAGCTGCGCGCGCTCGATGAGCAGGACGGCGCCACGTTCTACGAGCGCCTGGACCGCGAGAAGATGAACTACGGCTGGATCGAGGGCTCGCCGGAGTTTAAGGCCGAGGTTGCCAAGCTGTATCGTCGCGAGGTCAATCCCGATCACATTCTGCAGACCAATGGCTGCACGGGCGCTAACCTCAACGCCATCATGGCTGTGGTCGAGCCCGGCGACCATGTTATCGCCGAGTGGCCCACCTACGCGCCGCTCTACGAGATTCCGCGCACGCTGGGCGCCGAGGTCGAGTATTGGGAGCTTCGCGAGGAACTCGGCTGGAAGCCCGATATCGAGGAACTCAAGCGCTTGGTCCGTCCCAATACCAGGCTCATCTGCATCAACAACGCATCGAACCCCATCGGTACGGTGCTCGATGCCGATATGCTCGGCCAGATTGCCGAGATCGCCCGTTCGGTGGGCGCCTACGTGCTGTGCGACGAGGTGTACCTGCCGCTTGAGAACACCGAGGCCTTTATGTCGATGGCTGACGTGTACGAGAATGCCATTGTCACCAACTCGTTGTCGAAGACCTATTCGACGCCTGCGGCCCGCGTGGGCTGGGTCGTGGCAGACGAAGAGGTGTCCAACCGCATCCGTACCTATCGCGATTACACCATGATCTGCGGCGGCGTGTTCAACGATGCCCTGGCGACCTATGTGCTCGAGCACAAGGACAAGATTGTCGAGCGCAATCGCAAGATCGTGTTTGGCAACCGCGATATCGCGCAGGCTTGGATCGATACGCAGCATCGCGTTTCCTGGACGGCTCCGCAGGGCGTGTCTACCTCGGTTTTCCAGCTTGATATTCCCGAGGACGACGAGGGGTTCTGCAAGCGCCTGCTGTCCGAGAGGGGAGTGCTGCTGGTACCCGGCAGCCGCTTTGAGCTTCCCTGTGGCGCACGCCTGGGCTACTGCGCGAGCGAGGACGTTCTGCGTGAGGGCCTGATGCTTTTGGGCGAGGCACTGGCGGAGTTTGATCGCTAGGATTCCGATGATCTTCGAGGGCCTTATCTAAATTGGCCGAAGATAATCGAAAACGGACCCGTTTCCCTAGTGAAGCGGGTCCGTTTTTCTATACCGAGAAGTCAAGTTGTTACAAATGGGGCCGTAAAGCGAGCCGGTATCCGCTGGGCCTTATACTGAGTTTCCGGTGAACGGTATCAAGCGTCTGGTAAACGGTAATTTATTTACCGGAAATGAATAGGACAAACTTTTTTCTGAATAAAAATGAAAATGGTTGAGACGCGGTATGAACCGCTAATTCTATTCATAGCTTTAGTGGAAATATACAATTTGAGGATGGTTTAACAAAGTTAAGTTCCATTTGATTTTAGGGTTGAAAACGCGTTTAAGCACGTAAATACGCTTTATTAAGATGAAGTGTGC
>USMA01000092.1 GCA_900555765.1 uncultured Collinsella sp. | reverse complement strand
GATGCAGGCGCAGGAGGCCGGCAAGATCGCTGCTGAGCTCGCCAACATGCCTAACATCAACCAGCGTTGGCTCGGCGGTATGCTGACCTACTTCGTCACCATCCGCTCCCGCATCAACCGCATGGAGGAGCTCGAGGCCATGGTCGAGGACGGCCGCATGGCTGTTCTGCCCAAGAAGGAGCAGGCTGTTCTCGGCAAGGAGCTCACCAAGCTCCAGACCAACCTCGGTGGCGCCCGCGACATGAAGGGTCTGCCCCAGGCTCTCTTCGTCATCGACACCAAGCGCGAGGAGGACGCCATCAAGGAGGCTCAGAGCCTGCGGCGGTGCTCTGATCGACACCAACTCCGATCCCGACGAGGTCGAGTACGGCATCCCCTGCAACGATGACGCAATCTCCGCTGTCACCCTTATGTGCGAGCTCATGGCTGACGCCTGCCTCGCTGGCTCCGGCAAGGAGCAGGTCTCCGAGGCCGAGATGGCCGCTGAGCCCAAGGCCGAGTAAATCAGTCTTAGTTAATTCTATTTCATCTCTTTGAAAGGAACCACAATGGCCCAGATTAACGCCGCTATGGTCAAGCAGCTCCGCGAGATGACCGACTCCCCGATGATGGAGTGCAAGAAGGCTCTCGTCGAGGCTGACGGCGACATGGACGCCGCTGTCGACGTTCTGCGTAAGAACGGCCTTGCCAAGGCTGCCAAGAAGGCTGGCCGTGAGACCAACGAGGGCGCTGTCGCCGCGTTCGTCTCCGAGGATGGCAAGACCGGCGCTCTGCTCGAGCTCTCCTGCGAGACCGACTTCGTTGGCTCCAACGCCAAGTTCACCGGCTTTGCTTCCAAGGTCGCTGAGGTTGTCGCTACCACCGAGCCTGCTGACGTCGACGCTTTGCTCGAGAAGCCGATGGGCGAGGAGACCGTTTCCTCCGAGCTCACCGAGATGATTCACATCATGGGCGAGAACATGAAGATCTCCCGCTTCGCTGCCCGCAAGGCTGAGAACGGCGCGCTCGCTTCTTACATCCACATGGGTGGTAAGATCGGCGTCCTCGTCGAGTTCGCCTTCGAGAAGGCCGAGACCGCTCAGGCTGAGTCCTTCAAGACCTTCGCTCACGACGTTGCCCTTCAGGTTGCTGCCGTCGCCCCGATCTGCGCTACCCGCAATCAGGTTCCGGCCGAGACCGTCGAGCACGAGAAGCAGATCTACATGGCGCAGGCTGCCGAGTCCGGCAAGCCCGAGGCTATCCAGGAGAAGATGGCTGTAGGCCGTCTGGAGAAGTTCTACAAGCAGTCCGTGCTCACCGAGCAGGAGTTCATCAAGGACAGCTCCCTCACCATCAAGAAGTACGCTGAGCAGGTCTCCAAGGAGCTCGGCGACACCATTACCGTCGTTGCCTTTGACCGTCTGGTCCGTGGCGAGTAAATAAGCTCTTGTAGCTGGTAATGAGCAGGCTGTGGGTTTTACTCACAGCCTGCTTTTTCATGGCTCTTATCAGAGCCTTTGATATCATATTGAGAGTCTAATTAAAGGAGGATCGCTTTGTCCGACATCCGATATAAACGCGTGCTTCTGAAGCTTTCCGGCGAAGCACTGATGGGCGACGGCCAATATGGCATCGACCCCAAGGTTACCGACCATCTTGCCAAGCAGGTCAAGGAGCTGCTCGCCGTAGGCCATGAGGTCGGCGTCGTTGTCGGCGGCGGCAATATTTTCCGCGGCATGGCCGGCGCTGCCGGTGGCATGGAGCGTGCTCAGGCCGACTACATGGGCATGCTGGCAACCGTTATGAACGCGCTCGCCCTGCAGGATGCCTTCGAGCATAACGATGTTCCCTGCCGCGTGATGAGCGCTATCCAGATGAACGAGATCTGCGAGCCCTATATTCGCCGTCGCGCCATCAACCACCTTTCCAAGGGCAACGTCGTTATTTTTGCCGCCGGTTCGGGCAATCCGTACTTTACGACCGACACCGCCGCGGCTCTTCGTGCGTGCGAGATCGGCGCCGAGATTCTGATTAAAGCCACCAAGGTTGACGGCATCTACGACAAGGATCCCGTCAAGTGCGCCGACGTCGTCCGTTTTGACAAGATTACCTATCACGAGGTTCTCGTCCGCGGTCTGCAGGTTATGGATTCCACGGCTACGGCACTGTGCCAGGACAACCGTATGCCGATTTTGGTCCTCAACATCGATGGCGAGGACACCGTCAAGCGCGCGCTTTCGGGTGAGCCCGGCGGCACGCTCGTCTATCAGGAGGATTAAGCATGGCAGAGAACATCACCGCCCATATGGACAAGTCGCTCGAGTCCCTCAAGCATAACTTCTCCAAGGTTCGTACCGGCCGCGCCAATGCCAACATTCTGTCCGACATCACCGTCGATTATTACGGTGTTCCCACGCCGGTCACGCAGGTTGCCGCCTTCAAGACCCCCGAGGCCCACATGCTGCTCATCGAGCCGTGGGACAAGGCACTCATCAATGCTATCGTCAAGGCCATCGGCGCTTCCGATCTGGGTATTACCCCCAACTCCGATGGCACCGTCGTTCGTCTTCCGTTCCCGGCTCCCACTGAGGAGCGCCGTCGCGAGCTCGTCAAGGAGTGCCGCGAGTACGCCGAGCAGGCCAAGGTGTCTATCCGTAACATCCGTCGCGACTTCAACAACAAGCTCGAGCGCGATGAGGAGCTCACCGAGGACGATGTCCGTCGCGAGCAGGCCAAGGTCCAGAAGCACACCGATGAGTATGTCGCCAAGGTCGAGGAGCTTCTGAAGGAAAAAGAAGCCGAGGTCATGGAGATCTAAGGTGCAATACGACGAGCATAAACTGGTCGAGTACTTTGCCGACGCCCCTACGGGCGTCGGTTTTTCCGACCTTGACCTCAATAACATTCCGCACCATATCTCGTGCATCATGGACGGCAACGGTCGTTGGGCCACGTCGCGCGGTCTTGCGCGCACCGAGGGCCACAAGGCGGGTATCGTCTCCCTTCGCGAGATTATTACCGCCTGCGTGCGTCTGGGCGTCGACGTGCTTTCGGCTTATGCGTTTTCTACCGAAAACTGGAACCGTCCGCAGCATGAGGTCAACGTCTTGATGCATCTGTTTGCCAAGACGTTCATCGACGAGCTGCCGCTTCTGAAGCGCGAAAACGTGCGTGTTGTCTTTTTGGGTGATATTTCCGCGCTGCCCAAGAAGACCCGCGACGTTTTTGAACGCGGTCTTGCCGAGTGCGCCGATCACACCGGTATGACGCTGGCGCTTGCCGTCAACTACGGCGCGCGTGCCGAGATTACCCGCGCTGTCCGTCAGATCGCACTCGACGTTGCCGCCGGTAAGATCGATCCTGCCGCAATTGATGACGACATGGTGGCTTCCCACCTCTATACCGCCGGTCTTCCCGATCCTGAGCTTGTGATTCGCACCTCTGGTGAGCTGCGCCTTTCGAACTATCTGCTGTGGCAGGTAGCTTATTCCGAGTTCTACGTCACCGATACCTATTGGCCCGACTTTGATCGTTGGGGCCTTGTCGACGCCATTTTGGCCTATCAGGGCCGTGACCGTAGGTTTGGTGGACTGAGCAAGACCGAGGAGGCTTAATCGTGTCCGATCGTCCCAAGGCTTCTGCTCCCAAGACGCCTGCGCGTATAGCGGCCACTGCGGGAGCGCCTGCAGCGAAGAGCGGCAGCGGTTCGTGGCTGGCGGGCTTTATTACCCGTGCCGCCGCCGGTATCGTCTACGCCGTTGTCTTTATCCTGTGCCTGGTTTTGGGTATCGTGCCCACTGCCATCTTTGTTTCCGTCATGAGCGGTCTGTGCTGTTATGAGTTTTTCCGTATGACGAGGCTCGATGGCAAGATGGCTAACGAGCGCATGGGTATCGCTGCCGCCGTACTCTTTCCGCTGTCGGCGTTGGGCGATTCGATGTTGCTGAATGCCCTGCTTTTTGCCCTGATGCTCGCTGTGGGCATTTGGTATGTCTGGTCGCCGCGTACCCGCATCTCTGATGTGGCCGTGACGCTCATGGGTCCCATCTACACTGGCTTTATGCTGTCGGCTATCGTGCTGCTGCGCGATGCCGTGCCCGGTTTTGCCGGCGCCCTGCTTTCAGTGGGCGTTTGCGCGTCCCTTTGGGTCTCCGATTCGTTTGCCTACATTGTGGGCAGCCGTATCGGCAAGCACAAGATGGTTCCCAAGATCTCTCCCAAAAAGAGCTGGGAGGGGTTTGTCGGCGGCATCCTGGGCTCGGTTTTGATTTGGCTCATTCTGTGGGCGACGCACTTCTACAAGCTCAGCCTGCCCTATGCGCTGCTGTGCGGCGTGGTCGTGTCCATTTTGGGCGTTATCGGCGACCTTATCGAGTCGCGCATCAAGCGTGGCGTGGGCGTCAAGGATTCCGGCAACCTTATCCCGGGCCATGGCGGCATGCTCGACCGTAGCGACTCGCTTATCTTTGGCTGCATTACCGCGCAGCTGATGCTGATGATCGGAGGCGTGCTGTAATGTCATTCCAGACGACGTATGGCCCCGATGGGCGCCTCCGTGTTGCCATCCTGGGTTGTACGGGCTCTATCGGCACCCAGGCACTCGATGTGTGCCGTCAGCATGCTGATCGCCTGCAGGTGACGGCGCTGTCCGTTAATTCCAGCACCTCTGAGCTCGTTGCCGCTGCCCGCGAGTTCTCGGTTCCGGCGGTTGCCGTGGCCGATGTCGCTCACGGCGATGACGCCGTGCTGCAGGAGTTGCCCGAGGGAACGAAGCTCGGCGTTGGCGCGCAGGCGGTTTGCGAGCTCGCGCGTCGCGACGATGTCGACTGCGTGCTCGTTGCTATTGTGGGCGCCGCCGGTCTCGAGGCGAGCCATGCGGCCTTGACCTCTAATAAGCGCCTTGCCCTTGCCAACAAGGAGTCCCTCGTCGTCGGTGGCGACTTGCTTATGCCGTTGGCACAACCGGGCCAGCTTATTCCAGTCGACTCTGAGCACTCCGCCATCTACCAGTGCTATCTGGGGGAGGACCCGCGCGAGGCTCATTGTATTTGGCTTACCTGCTCGGGCGGTCCGTTCTTTGGCCGTACGCGCGACGAGCTCAATCGCGTGACGCGTGCCGATGCCCTCGCACATCCCACGTGGGCCATGGGTGCCAAGATCACCATCGACTCCGCCACCCTCATGAACAAGGGCCTAGAGCGCATTGAGGCCATGCATCTGTTTAACTGCGACCTCGATTTCATTATCGTGGTCGTGCAGCGTCAGTCCAAGATTCACTCTATGGTCGAGTTTGCCGACGGCTCCGTGATGGCGCATCTCGGTGCTTCCGACATGCGTATTCCCATCCAGTTCGCGTTCTCGTATCCCGAGCGGTGGGATACCCCGGCGCCTCGTAGCGATTTCCGCGAGCTGGGGCAGCTCACGTTTGAT
>USMA01000091.1 GCA_900555765.1 uncultured Collinsella sp. | reverse complement strand
AAAGCCCGGGCACCACGGTATGAAGTAGCCGCGCGTGCGTGATAAAAACATGTTGCCGTGAAGCAACCCGATGAATGATAGCAGGAATGCATCTTCCTGCCAACCCGCAATCAAAACCACACACCTGAGTGCGACGCGGGACGTCCCAGCCACTATTCGCCGCGGGGATGGGCTTGAGCCACGGCACGTTTGAGCCGATCGGGCGTGAGATGCGTGTAGATTTGCGTCGTGGACAGGCTCGCATGACCCAGCAGCTCTTGAACCGAGCGCAGGTCCGCACCGCCCTCGAGCAAGTCGGTCGCAAAGGTATGGCGCATCGCATGCGGGGCGCTGTCGGCCGGAATGCCGGCGAGCGTCGCCAGCGTATGGAACCGCCGCCGGAGCATGGCGGCGCTCATGCGATTGCCGCGCGCCGATATAAGCAGCGGATGCGGCCCGGTAGCGAGGTCGCGGCGCTTTGCACGAGAGAGCAACTCCGGCCTCCCCTCCTCAATATAGAGACGCGTCACTTCGAGCGCACGACGATACAGAGGGACGATACGTTCCTTGCCCCCCTTGCCCCACAGGCGCAGCGTGCATTCGGACCAAGCGATGGACTCCACATTGAGTGCCGCGAGCTCAGAGATACGGGCGCCGGATGCATAGAGCAGCTCGAGCATCGCCGCATCGCGCAGTCCCGCGGGCGTCGAGGTATCAGGCGTCTTGAGCAGCGCCTCGACCTGCTGGGTCGTAAGGACGCCCGGCAGGTCACGCGGCAGCTTGGGCGATGCGCTCGCCGAGACCGCATCACCCTCGACAATCCCCTCGGCAGCCATCCACCGATAGAGCGAGCGAATGGCAGACAGCTGCGCCGCAAGCGTTCGGGGAGCCACCTGGTCACGCGAAAGCTCGGCAAGATAGCGACGAATGGTGCGCACGTCGGCAGCAAAAGCATCGATATCCTCGCGCTCGCACCAGGCAGCAAAGCGCTCCAGCCTCGAGCCATAGGCCGTCACCGTGTTGGGAGAAAGTCCCTCGACACGTGCGATATAGGCGATAAACGAGTCGACGATGTCGTACAGGTCAAAAGCTATGACCGGTCGCCCCCAAACAGGTCGGGGCGAGTGGCCAGATAGGCATCAAGGGCCTCGAGCGCACGGTCCGCATAGGCCTGGTAGCGGTCGCGCTTGCTGCGGCGCTTACCGTCCTCGAGCGGCGGCACCAGTCCAAAGTTAACATGCATGGGCTGATAGCCCACGGTGGCAGGATCGGTCGCATAGCCCACGAGCGCACCCAGGGCACCCACACGCGGCAACTCGACGCCCGCGGCACCGATAGCCTCGGCATAGGTGTTGAGCGCCGCGAGCAGACCTGTCGCCACGGCTTCCATGTACCCCTCGGTGCCGGTGATCTGACCGGCCAGGCGCACGCCGGTACCGGGCACGGCAAAGGTGCCATCGAGCACGTGTGGGGCGTCGACAAAGGTATTGCGGTGCATGACACCGTAGCGGAAGAACTCAGCGTTCTCCAGGCCCGGCACCATATGGAAGACGCGCTTCTGCTCGCCAAAGGTCAGGTTGGTCTGGAAGCCCACCAGATTATAAGCGGTCTTCTCCTTGTTCTCGGCACGCAGCTGAATCGCCGCCCAGGGGCGACGTCCGGTACGCGGGTCGGTGAGGCCGACGGGCTTCATGGCGCCAAAGCGAATGGCGTCCTTGCCGGTGTGTGCAACCTCCTCGGCAGGCTGGCAGGCCTGGAACAGATCGCCGCCCTCAAAATCCTTAAGCACCACGCGGTCGGCCGTGGTAAGCGCCTCGATAAAGGCCTCGTACTCCTCCTTGTTGAGCGGAGCGTTGAGGTAGTCGCCACTCCCCTGCTCCTCGTAGCGCGACTGCGAGAACAGCACGTCCATATCGAGCGTGGAGGCATCGACGATCGGCGCCGCGGCATCGAAGAACGCCAGGGCATCGCCACCGACGAGCTTCATGACCTCTTCGCTCAGCGCCGGTGAACACAAGGGGCCCGCGGCAATGACCACGTGGCCCTCGGGAATCTGCGTGACCTCGCCATGCACGACCTCGATATTGGGACGGGCGGCAACCTCGGCCTCGACAAGCTCGGAAAACTTGACGCGGTCGACCGCCAAGGCGCCACCGGCGGGAACAGCCGCGCGATGGGCGCAATCGAGCAGGACTGAACCCATGCGCTCAAGCTCGGCCTTCAGCAAACCAGCCGCGGAATCCGGACGGGTCGACTTAAACGAATTGGAGCAGACGAGCTCTGCCAGGTGATCGGTATGGTGGGCCGGGGAGCTCACCTGGGGGCGCATCTCGCACAGCCTTACGGCGACCCCGCGGTCTGCCAGCTGGATCGCGCATTCCGAACCCGCCAGACCGCCACCGATACCCGTCACCTGATCGAACTGCATCTGCAAACACCTTTCTAATTGACACGTTTTCCATTGTGACCGAAGGGCGTCTGGGCGTGAAGGGCAAACTTGGAGGGCGCATACCTTCCATCCATCATGCGCTCGATAAGGCCCTCGAGCTCAAGCGAACCCAAGAGTTTGAGTACGCCGACCGCATCGAGCGAGACGAGCGCCGCAATGTCGTCGCCCATGAGCGGAGAGGCGAAGCGCGCATGCATCACGGTCTGCTGTGTTGGATCCAGGTCGGCAAAGCCGGGAGCCTCGGGGCGCGAGTAGCGCAGGGTACCGTAGATGCGTGAGATAGCCATCTCGATAGATTCCTCGTCGATGATGCAGCAGGCACCGTTCGCATTGAGGTAATTCGTGCCACGCGACTCGGGCGATAGGATCGACCCCGGCACGGCAAGAAGTTCGCGCCCCAAATCCATAGCAGCCTCGGCTGTAGAAAACGTCCCGGAAGGCATACCTGCCTCGGATACAAAGAGGGCTTGCGACAGGGCCGCGATCACGCGATTCCGGCGCGGAAAGGCAAACTTGCGCGGACCCATACCCCACGGAGAGATCGACACGACCGCGCCACCCGTATCGAGCGTGCGAGTAATAAGCCCCGCGCTCGAACGCGGGTAGACCACGTCGGCGCCCGTCCCCAGCACCACGACGTGTTTGCCGCCGGCGTTGACCGCAGCCCAACCCGAGGCCTGGTCACAACCGACCGCGCCGCCCGAAACAACCGTCACTCCCGCCTCGACCGCCACCTTTGCCGCAAGCTCTGCCACGGCAAGACCATACGGCGAGGCCTTTCGCGCGCCGATGATGGAGAGCGCGGGCGTCGAAAGCGCCTCGGGGCTGCCGCGCACATAGAGCGTCTGAGGTACATCAGAAAGCTCCAAAACGGTCTCGGGATACAACGCGTCACCTGGATGCAGCTCGAAGGTCCCCTCGGCCATCATTGGTCCCTCCTTCCCTGGTACATCGCCGCCTCGAGCACGTGGTCCTGCGTCACTTGCTCGCTCTCGGCGACATCTGCGATCGTGCGCGCAATGCGAACCAGGCGCACGATGCCACGCCCTGTGAGATGCGTGCGTTTGGACAGACCGAGTACGCATTTCTCGGCAGCATCATCGAGCTCAAAGGTCGAAACGACGCCGTCAATGGACCGCGTCTCGTCATCCTCGGCCTCGGCATCCGCATCGTCCATACGAGACTCGCGCCAGGCGCGAAAGGCGCGCCCGCGCACAACGTAGTCACGTAACTCGGCCGACGACATACCCTCCGCGCCCTCGATAATCACCTGGGGGTCGGGACGGGTTACATCGATCATCATGTCGATACGATCGGCCAAAGGACCGCGCAGCTTGGCCCGATAGCGCTCCACCATCGATGCCGAGCAGCGGCATGGCACCTCACGGTCGCCCAAAAAGCCGCAGGGGCAGGGATTGCTCGCAGCGAGCAGCTGAAAACGCGACGGGAAGGTAAAGGCCCCGTCGACGCGTACGATCCTCACATAGCCGCGTTCGATGGGCTGACGCAGCGTCTGCAGCACACCCGTGGGAAACTCGGCAAGCTCGTCCAAAAAGAGCACGCCGCCATGAGCCAGGCTGATCTCACCCGGGTGCACCGGGCGCCCTCCGCCAATGAGGCCCGCCGTTGAAATGCTGTGATGGGGGCTTCGAAACGGCCGGTGCCCCGCCAATAAGCCATCAATGTTCTCACCCAAAACCGAATGGATGCACAGCGCCTCCTGTTGATCCTCAACGGAAAGCTCGGGCAGGATGCCGGGCATACGACGCGCGAGCATCGTCTTGCCCGATCCCGGGGACCCGATCATGAGCAAGCCGAGTTCTCCTGCCGCCGCAAGCGCCATGCCGCGCTTGGCGACCTCCTGCCCCAGTACGTCGGCATAGTCGAGCTCGGGCTCAAAGGTCGCCTCGACGCCCGCGGAATCCAAGTAGTGCCGCGCGGCATCGCCCATGCCATGGGCAAGCTGAGACAAATGATCGATGAATCCACAATCCACGCCCGCGAGTGGCACATGTTGGTCTGACCTGCCGGCGATAAAAGACAACCCCATGTCGCGAGCCAGCAGCTGAAACGCCACCTCGCCCTTGACGGGAAGCACCGTACCGTCCAAGCCGAGCTCGCCGGCGATAAGACAGCGATCGAGGTTGTCACGGGGAATCTGCCCATCGGCCGCCAGAACCGCGATGGCGATGGGCAGATCAAAGCCGCTACCGGTCTTGCGAATATCGCCGGGTGCCAGGTTGACGGTGATACCCGAACGCGGGATCTCGAACCCGGCGGAGCGCATCGCGCAGCGAATACGACCGCGCGACTCCATCACCTCCATACTCGGGATGCCGAGCATCTGAATGCCCGGAACGCCGCCAGCAAGCGAAACCTCGACCGTGACGTGAATCGCCTCGACGCCGCGGATGCAGGCCGCGTGAACGGCAAACGTCTCGAACGCCATCACGACACCTGCCAATCGAACGCGTTGTACTGATGCTCGATCTCGGCGATATGCCCGCCGCGAATGGTGACACCCACGGCATCGAAGCGAATCGCCTTGAGCGGATAATGCTCCATGAGATAGCAACTTGCGATGCGGCGGTAGCGGCGTTGCTTTTGGGCGTCCACGGCCTCCTCGGGAAAGACCCGCGTGGTGCAATCCAGGGCGACGCGTCTGGTCTTGACCTCAGCCATCACCACGACATCGTCGAGCTCATCGAGCAGCACCAGATCGGCTTCGCCCTCGGTGCAACGATAACCCTGCTCCAGCAAGGTGTAGCCGCGCTCGTTAAAGTAGTCGATGGTGATCAGCTCGCCCAGCATACCCAGCTCGCGGGGACTGAGCCCCTTGATAAACTCGGGCGTCATCGCCCCGCAGTCGAGCTCGCCGTTTTCCCAACGCTCCTTGAGCTGCTGCGTCTTGCTCTTTTTGCTTGTGGCACTCATGGGGTCTCCTTTCCCGCACACTGCATTGCCCCGATGATGAGGGCACCTTTCATGCGGGTAAGTACCGGAAGCAGC
>USMA01000090.1 GCA_900555765.1 uncultured Collinsella sp. | reverse complement strand
TCGACGAACATTCGTAAGCGAGTTGCCCGCGGCATGAGCGTGCGCTACCTTACGAGCGAGTCTGTGCTCGGCTACATTCGCAAGCGCGGTTTGTATGTCGATCTGGGCCAAGAAGATTTTGAGTGATGGGGGTTTACGTTGTCGGTAGAGGATCAGTTTGAGGGCGATGAGCGCGCGCTGCTCAAGCGCATTCAAGAGCTGCTTGATGTTCGCATGAAGGATAAGCGCAAGCGCTATGTGCATTCGCTGGGTGTTGCCGAGACCGCACTTCATCTGGCCGAGGTCTACGGCGTTGACCGCTTTGATGCCGCTGCCGCCGGCCTGATCCATGACTGGGACAAAGTGCTCTCCGACGACGAGCTGGTCACGCGCGCTCTGCATTACGGCATTAAGATTGCCGGCTCTCCTTCCGCCGCGACGCCGCTTTTGCATGGCCCTGTTGCCGCCTATGAGCTTCCGCAGCTTTTTCCCGAGCTGTCGCCGGTCGTTTTCCAGGCTGTCGACCGTCACACCGTGGGTGCCTGTGACATGACACCGCTCGATATGGTGGTCTTTGTGGCCGATGCCATCGAGCCCAACCGCCACGGCGACTATGCCCATGCGCTGCGCAAGATGGTGGGGGAGTCGACGCTCGATGAGTTGTTCTTCTCCTGTTTTGCGCAGGGTCTGGTCTATGTGATCCAGTCCGGGCGCTATCTTTATCCCACGGCTATTACGATTTACAACCATTACGCCCAGCTGCGCTAGCTCGGGCTGTCTAGAAAGAGGTATTCCATGGCCGACGAGACCATGACCGACGAGCAGATTCTTGAAGGTGTGGAGCACAAGAGTTTTGTTGCCACGTCCGACCGCACTGCCGCCTCGCTGTCCGCGAGCGGTGTCGCCGCCGAGGATGTCGCCCGCGCCGCCGCGCAGGCCGCCTACGACAAGAAGGGCGAGGACGTTCAGGTGCTCGACCTGACCGAGCTTTCCGACGTATGCGACTACTTTGTGCTTGCCACCGGTACCAACAACCGCCAGGTCGATTCTATCGTCGACGAGATCGAGGAGAAGGTCGCCGAGGCTTGCGGCGAGCACCCGTTCTCCATCGAGGGTCGCGAGCAGAAGACCTGGATGCTCATGGACTACGGTTCGGTTGTCGTCCACGTCTTCACTCCCGAAGCCCGCGACTTCTACCGCCTCGAGAAACTCTGGGGCGACGCTCCCCAGCTTCCCCTCAACCTCCTCTAGTAGCTCATTTAAGACGGGGTTTATGTACCCTCACGCATATCGCCGGGCAGTTGCGGTTTTCCGCAGCTGCCCGGCTTTCTTTTTGCCCAAAGGCGGTTAATCGTCGAAGCGGGATTGGCGGCCGAAGGATAGGGCGGTGTCGCCGAACTTGTCTCGGACGGCGTCGATGGCGACGGAGAGGTCGCGGCGGTCGCTGGATTGGGCTCCGCGGTCATCGATCTCGCAGAACAGGTCGGTCTGGATGCCGCCTTGGTGGTCGAAGTCGCTCATGCCGATGCCTGCTAAGCGAACGTGCATTCCTTCCTGCCAGATGTTGTCGAGCAGCTCGAGCGCCACCGCCACGAAGATGTTCTCGTCGTCGGTCGGATGAGGCAGCCGGCGCTGTGCCGTACGCCCGCTGCCATACGAATACTTAAGCTTGAGCGTCACCGTGGCGCCTGTTAGTCCCTGACGGCGCAGACGGCGTCCCACTGACTCGCCCAGCAGCGCAATCGCCGCCTCAATATCCCCACGCTCAGTCAAATCTTTAGCAAAGGTGCGCTCGTTGCTTACCGATTTAACCTTGCGTTCCTCGTCCAGGCTCGTGACCTCAGAAGCCTCGAGTCCCAGCGCACGCTGGCGCATGCGTTCGCCGTTGACGCCAAAAATAGAGGCCAAGGTGGATTCCGGTGCACGTGATAGCTCTCCGAGGGTGTAGATGCGCATGCGGCGCAGTCGCTCCTCGGCCGAGCGCCCGATGCCGCTCATGGCAGATACCGGCAGTGCGGCCAAAAAGCGCTGCTCGGTTCCGGGGCGCACGATGGTCAGCCCAAACGGCTTATCCCGCTCGCTTGCGATCTTTGCGACCGTCTTGTTGCAGCCCACGCCAATGGAGCACGTCACTCCCAGCGCTGCCACGCGGTCGCTTATACGCCGCGCAACCAGCAGCGGGTCTTCGGGCGCAAAGCGACCCGGTGTGATATCGATGAAGGCTTCGTCGATGGATACGCGCTCAACGCGCGGGGTCTCGTCGGCGAGAATCGCCATAACCTGCGTGCTCACCTCGCGGTAGCGATCAAAGTGCCCGTGCGTCCAAATGGCCTGCGGGCACAGGCGCCGTGCCTCGGCCGAGGGCATGGCAGAGTGCACGCCAAAGCGACGCGCCTCATACGAACACGTGGACACGACGCCACGCGAATCGGCGTCTCCGCCCACGATGAGCGGCTTGCCGCGCCACTCGGGATGATCGAGCATCTCCACGCTCGCAAAAAACGCATCGAGGTCCATGAGGCCCACCGCAGGACCCGTCCAGGGAGGCGGTGTGACGCCCATGGCATCCTCATAACCGTATGTATGTTCGCATCTTTCCATGTCATGAGTATACCGCGCAGCTCATGTGGGGTGCGTGTATGTGCTTGCAAATCCCGAATTCTTGTCTAAGATATGGATTTGCCCTCGACTACACCGAAGAAGTTGGTCTCACGGACTTCACCTGCCCGCGTCGATGGCGTATTATGTTCAACTGTTTGTTTGTAGTTGCAGCCTAAAGCTGCTTGGTTGGAGGAGTTTCCTTTGGCAGTCAAGATTCGCCTTGCTCGTCACGGCGCTAAGAAGCGTCCGTACTACCGTGTCGTCGTCGCCGATTCCCGCGCCCCGCGTGACGGTCGTATCATCGAGGAGGTTGGCCGCTACAACCCGATGACCGCCCCCAAGACCATCAACCTCGACCTCGAGAAGATCGCCGACTGGCAGTCCAAGGGCGCTCAGCTCACCGACGCTGTCGCCGCTCTGGTCAAGGCCGCCAACGAGGGCGAGAAGACCGAGACCGTCGTCAAGAAGTCCAAGAAGCAGCTCGCCAAAGAGGCCGAGGCCGCTAAGGCTGCCGCTGAGGCCGCTGAGGGCGCCGAGGAGTAAATCGTGCCTGAGGTTGACGCTGCACAGCTCGAGGGTGAGGCAATGCTCTCAGATCGCATCGCCGATCTCGTCGAATATCTCGTTGTTCAGATCGTCGACGACCCGGATTCAGTGAGCCTTGAGGTCATCGATGGCGACGACGCCTCCACGATTGAGGTTTCTGTCGCCGAGGATGACGTCGCTAAGGTCATCGGCCGTCGTGGCCGTACCATCAAGGCCATTCGCACGCTCGCCCGTGCACTGGCCGCTCGCCTCGACACTGCTGTCGAGGTAGAGGTTCTGGGCTAGGACCTTGAGGTCCCAGTACAAAAACATCGCCCGTGTGGTCAAGCCGCACGGAAGGAAGGGGGAGGTCCTCGCGCAGCCGCTGCGGGGGCTTCCTTCTGTATTAGAGCCGGGTATGCGCGTCGCCCTGACGCCGCCGGCGCTCAAGCGCGACCGCTTTTGCACGGTCGTGTCCGTCTCCGATACGGGCGATGGCGCTCTGGTCTCGTTTGAGGGCATTGACGACTTGCCGGCCGCCGAGGGCATCCCGGGATGCTACGTGCTGGCAAATCGTGACGATTTTGAGCTCGATTCACTCGACGCCGCCTATACCGACCTGATGGGTCGCGAGGTAGTCGACGAGCGCTTCGGATCGCTTGGCACGATCGTCGAGATCATGTCGACGCCCGCTAACGATGTTTGGGTTGTCGAGGGCGATCGGTACGGCGAGGTACTGATTCCCGTGATCGAGCAGGTTGTGCTCGATCTTCCCGACACAGGAACAATTTCCGTCCACGTTATGGACGGCCTGATCGATATGGACAAGTAGGGAGGACAACATGCTGATCGAGACCCTTTCGGTCTTTCCCGAGATGTTTGAGCCCGTCATGTCCACATCGATTTTGGGCCGCGCCCGCAAGGCCGGCCTTTTTGATTTTAAGGCGTATAACCTGCGCGACTGGACGCACGACCGCCATCGTACCGTCGATGACGAGCCGTACGGCGGCGGGCAGGGCATGCTCATGAAGGTCGAGCCTATCGCAGAGGCCATCGAGGCCATTAGCGCGGAGGGCCCCAAGCCGACGGTGGTGTTCTTTACCCCCTGTGGCGAGCCTTTTACGCAGCATGTGGCCGAGCGCCTGCTCAAAAGTGAGCGCCTGCTGTTTGTGTGCAGCCGTTACGAGGGCGTTGACGAGCGTGCGTATGCGTATGCCGACGAGCGTCTGTCGATCGGCGACTATGTGCTTACGGGTGGCGAACTTCCCGCTATGGTCGTTGCCGATGCCGTCGTACGCCTGATTCCCGGCGCCTTGGGCGACGAGATGAGCAACGTGGACGAGTCGTTCTCGACCGCCGAGGACGGAGGTCTGCTCGAGTACGCGCAGTACACCCGCCCCGCCGAGTTCAACGGCGAGGGCGTTCCTCCGGTGCTCGTGAGCGGCGATCACGCCAAGGTCGATGCCTGGCGCCGTAAGAATGCCATCGAGCGCACCTGCCGCTGGCGTCCCGACCTGATCGAGACTGCGCGGCTCACGCCCGAGGAGCGCGCTTACGCGCAGGAGATCCTTGACGCTTCGTATTCGCAGAGCGAGGAGTGAGAATGGTTCCATCGCAGCATTCCGCGTTGAGGGGCGCTTTTGAGTGGCTCGCGGTCATCGCGCTCGCACTGGTCGCCACCTTCCTGATCCGCTCGTTTGTGGTCGAGCCCTTTGGGGTGCCCACCGGCTCTATGGAGGACACAATCGAGATTGGCGACCAGATCCTGGCGCAAAAGGTGAGCCTCGAGCTCGGTCAGCCCGTCAAGCAGGGCGATATCGTGGTGTTCCACAACCCCGATGGCACCTCCGAGCATGATGTTCTTGTCAAGCGCGTTATTGCCACGGCCGGCCAGACGGTCGACCTGCAGGACGGCAAGGTGGTCGTTGACGGCCAAGCGCTCGACGAGGACTATACGGCGGGCATGAGCTGGCCGCTTTCGGTCCAAGCGCCCGGCGCCCAGGTGAGCTATCCCTACACCGTTCCCGACGTGTGCGTGTGGGTGATGGGCGACAACCGAGAGAACTCAGCCGACTCCCGCTATTTTGGGCCGGTCGAACGCTCCGATTTAATGGCCGTGGCACTCGTTCGCTACTGGCCGCTCAACCGCATCTCGTGGCTGAGCAATTACAGCGACGGGTTCGCGAACGTGCCCGACGCGGGCTGATCTGTGCTGGATGCGCGGGTTTTCGGAGTCGAGAAAGGGGCGGTATGGCGCCGTCGTTTGCATTGGAACGGCAGATTGCCGCCGACGGGTTCGATGTAATCGTCGGATTCGACGAAGTGGGACGTGGTTCGC
>USMA01000089.1 GCA_900555765.1 uncultured Collinsella sp. | reverse complement strand
CGAGGTGTTGCCCAGATGGCCAACTCCGGCCTGCAGCACACCATCACTGGTTCCATGATAAACAGGCAAATATACTTTGATAGATGGGATCTCCAGATAGCCCATCAATCCATCCCCATCCGGATTCAGCATTTTCTCGTATTCATCTGTAATATACTTTTACGCTTCCGGATCGAAGGGATCTGTCAGCACGACAGTCCCTTCTCTCAGTTTTTCATAATACTCCCTTGCTTCCTGCTTCAGGCGTTCACTGACTTCGTCCGGAACCTTTTCCTGTTCTTCTATGTATCCCTGCATAGCAGTACTTTGATTCTTCTCCAACAGATAATTGCTTACTGCCGGATAAAGGGTGATACCCAATCCAAGCAGGAATCCAAGCCCCATCAGCGCGGGAAGTATCCATTTCCTCATCGCTTATGCGTTCCGGCGTGCCGTCAAGGTCGCCTTCCAGGCCGTCCGCAAGCCCATCGAGGGCACGATCCTCACGGTACTGCGCGATGTCTCGACCAAGGCCGACGAGTGCGAAAAGAAGAAGTTCTCGGCCGAGGACGCGCTCGATGCCATCGTTGTCGAGGCCTACCAGTCTGTCGCCCGCACGCCCGACCTGCTGCCGGTTCTGAAGGAGAACGGCGTGGTCGACTCCGGCGCCTTTGGCTTTGCCATCTTCCTGGAGAACTTTGTTGCCGCTGCGCTCGGCCGTAGCACCGTTGTCGAGGATTTCTCCGCCACGTTTGATTCTGCCGGCTCTGCCCGCGATGCGGCCCTCGGTCGCGTTGAGATCGAGGCCAACGATGACTGGGAGGGCTCGGAGTTCCGCTACTGCAACGAGTTCCTCTTTAAGGCCGATGCCCCGTTTGACGAGGACGAGTGCCTTAAGTTCCTGGGCTCCATGGGCGACTGCGAGTTGCTCGTGGGTGCCTATCCCGACTACAAGATCCACGTGCACTCCAACACCCCCAACCTGGTGCTCGAGCACATGCTGCAGCTTGGTCAGATCTATGAGGTCTTTATCCACAACATGGAGATGGAGGCCCACGACCGTACCGCTAAGATCCACGAGGATCAGGAGAAGGCCGCCGAGCCCGCGAAGGCCCTGGGCTTTGTCGCCGTTGCCGCCGGTTCCGGTGAGGCCGACATCCTCAAGTCCCTCGGCGTTGACGTGATCGTCTCGGGTGGCCAGACCATGAACCCCTCGACCGCCGACCTGTTGGGCGCCGTCGACCAGGTCAACGCGACCTCGGTCAGCATCCTGCCCAATAACGGCAACATCCGCATGGCTGCCGAGGCCGCAGCCTCTGCCTGCACCGACAAGAAGGTCGCCGTCGTTCCCACCAAGACCGTCCCGCAGGCGTTCTCCGCGCTGTTCGCCGTCCTGCCCGATTCTGAGCTCGAGGACGCCGTTGCCGCCATGGTTGACGCCATCAGCGAGGTCCGCGATGGCGAGGTCACCCGTGCCGTGCGCGATTCCAGCGCCTCCGACGGCTCTCCGATTCACTCCGGTGACGTCATGGGTATCATCGCCGGCTCCATCGACGTGGTCGGCTCCGACGTGAAGCAGGTTACGCTCGACTGCATCAACCGCATGCAGGAGGAAGAGGAGGGCGACGCACTGACGATTCTGGCCGGCGAGGAGCTGTCCGATGAGGCCTTCCAGGAGATCGTCGACGCTATCGAGGAGGCTCAGCCCGATCTGGAGATCGACGCCCATCGTGGCGAGCAGCCGCTCTATCCCGTGATCTTCTCGATCGAGTAGGCAACAGCCCATGTCCGAGCTGTGCTCAGTGCCGCCCGCCTCGGAGCGCATAGCCCAGAGCCATGCGCTCGACGAGGATATCGCGCGACTCAAATATGTTTCGGGTAAACGCGAGGAGGCCCTTCGCCGTCTGGGAATTCGAACGGTGGGGGACCTCCTTCTCCATATCCCTCATCGATACCTCGACTTTACCCGTTCTTGGTCTATCGAGATGGCGCCTATCGGTACCGTGTGCACCATCATCGCCACGGTCGATCGTATCGTTCAAAAGCAGCCTCGCCCGCGTATGCAGGTGACCGAGGTATCGCTGGTGGACAAGACGGGCGTGCTGCAAGTCGCCTTCTTCCGTCAGCCTTGGATTGCCCAGCAGTTTAAGCAGGGAGACCGCCTGGCCGTGATGGGTAAGGTCGAGTTTGCCTACGGTTTTAAGCAGATGGCCTCGCCGCACTTTGAAAAGCTCGAGGACGGGCGTGCCGCGGGCACTATCCTGCCGGTCCATTACGTGAGCGATGGCGTGAGCCAGGCGTGGATGCGCCGCATCGTTAGCGGCGCGCTCGAGGTCGTCGGCAATCCCTTTGATCCCATTCCGGCACGCTTACGCGTTAAGCGTCGCCTGATGAGCAATGCTCGTGCGCTTCGATCGATCCACTTTCCCTCGAGCATGGCCGAGCGCGATATCGCACGTCGTCGCCTGGCCTACGAGGAGTGCCTCTACCTGCAGCTGGCGCTGCGCCTGCGCAACGACGGCGGCCTGGTCGATGTGGTGCCATATGCCCACACCGCGGGCGAGCACCTGGCCGCACTCAAGCAAGCCCTGCCGTTTTCGCTGAGCGACGAGCAGGAGGCCGCGTTCCAAGATATCCTGCGCGATATGTGCGATGGCGGGCGCGTGATGAACCGCCTGCTGCTGGGCGATGTCGGTACCGGTAAGACCGCCGTTGCCGCCTGCGCGTTGGCTGTGGCTGCCGATAGCGGCACGCAGGCCTGTGTTATGGCGCCCACGGGCGTGCTGGCGCGCCAATATGCCGATAAGACCGCCCCTCTGCTCTCGCAGGCCGGTATGTCCTGGGCGCTTCTAACGGGTGCCACGCCGGCCGCTGAGCGCGAGCAGATCCATGCCCAGCTGGAATCGGGCGAGCTCGACGTCCTCTTTGGCACCCATGCGGTGCTTTCGGATAACGTTACGTTCAAACATCTGTCGCTCGTGGTCATCGACGAGCAGCACCGCTTTGGCGTAGGCCAGCGCAACGCCCTACGCGCGAAGGGTCCCGGTGCCGATCTGCTCGTTATGACGGCAACGCCCATCCCGCGTACTCTGGCGCTTTCGGTCTACGGCGATCTGGACACGAGTATCATCCGCCATCGGCCAGTCCCTGGCGCTGGCGTGACGACACGCTTGCTCACCGAGTCGAGTCGTGACCTCGCCTATGGCGCCATTCGCGAGGCGCACGAGAAGGGGCAGCAGGCCTACGTGATTTGCCCGCTCGTGGAGCCGAGTGACTCGGCCGATGAGCTGGAAGACGTGCCCAGTATCGCCCGCGACGACGAGGGCCGCGTGACGGTCCCCGTGCCGCTGCACGATACAGCGACCGAGCTCGATCGCCTGCGTCTGGCGCTGCCGGGTCTCACTATCGAGCGCCTCCACGGCCGCATGCCAGCGGGGGAGAAGGACCAGGGTATCGATGCCTTCAAGCGTGGCGAGATTGACGTGCTCGTCTCGACTACGGTGGTCGAGGTGGGCGTCGACGTGCCTAACGCCACCGTCATGGTCATCGAGAACGGTGAGCGCTTTGGCTTGGCGGCGCTGCATCAGCTACGCGGTCGCGTGGGCCGCGGCAGCGTGTCGGGCACGTGACTGGTCATGACGCACTCCAAGGGCAACGGAGGCGCGTCGGCGGCGCAAGATCGTCTGCAATCGATCGAAAAAACCTCGGATGGCTTTACGCTCGCCCAGATGGACCTGCGTCTGCGCCACGAGGGCGAAATCCTGGGGTACCGGCAGCATGGCGGCGTTACCTTGCGCTTTGTGGACCTGGACGCCGATGAGGACCTTATCGAATGGGCCCATTTGGACGCGGTCGAGCTCTTGCGGTATGCTTGCAACCTTGACTCTGTGGCGACGCGCCCCCTGCGCGACGCGGTTGCCATGCGTTATCGACATATCTTTAAGGAGGTCAGCGGAGGATGAGAATCATCGGCGGCGAATGGCGCGGTCGTAAGATCGAGGAGCCCCGTGGTCGCGATGTCACCCGCCCCACGACTGATCGCGTGCGCGAGTCGTGCGCATCTATGGTCATGTCGGCATTCGACTTCGATCTGGACGAGGTTCGTGTGCTGGACGCCTTTGGCGGCTCCGGTGCCTTGGGGTTAGAGATGCTCTCTCGTGGGGCCCGCTCGCTCACGACGTTTGAGATCGATCGCAACGCCGCGCGGCTCATTACCAAGAATATCGAGTCGCTCTGCCGTGACCGTGCGCGTTGGCGCGTGGTCACGGGCGACATGCTGGCGAGTGCCTCGCGCGGTCGTGTACCGGGCGGCCCCTTTGATCTGGTCCTACTCGACCCGCCCTATGCTTTTGGTGCCGAGCCGGTCGAGGAACTGCTGCAGAACCTGGCTCAGCAAGGTCTGCTTGCGTCTGGCGCTTACGCCTTGTTTGAGCATGCCGCCGCCGATGCGGGCGCGCATCCGGCAGGCTTTGAGACTGTACGTGAGAAGCGCTACGGCATTACCTCGGTCGACCTGCTTCGTTGGGTCGGCGATGACGATGGTGAGGGCGATAGCGCCGGCACCGATGCCGACAACAACGATGCCACGACGTTTCAGGAGGATGCTCATGAGTGACACCATCAATCGCGTGATCGTCCCGGGCACCTTCGATCCCATCACGTTTGGCCATATCGATGTGATCCGCCGCGCCCGCCGCATCTTTCCCAGCGTGATCGTCGCTGTTGCCGAGTCGCAGGGTAAAAACGGTGTGGGCACCACGTTTACGCTCGATGAGCGCGTGGCGCTGGCCCGCGAGGCGCTCGGTGATATCGACGGCGTTGAGGTCCTGCCCTTTACCGGCCTCTTGGTCGACTTCGCTCGTGAGCAGGGGGCGGGGGCCGTGGTCAAGGGTCTGCGCGCCATGACCGACTTTGAGTATGAGCTGCAGCAGGCCGACCTTAACTATCGCCTGGATAGCGAGCTGGAGTCCATCTTTGTCATGAGTGCGCCGCAGTACGGCTATATCTCAAGCTCGGTCGTTCGCCAGATCGCCTCGCTCGGCAGTGACGTATCGACGTTTGTCCCGTCCAACGTGGTCGAAGCGCTCAAACATCGCTTTTCGTGACGTTTCTTATTGCCTGGTGGCATGTGGTAAACTAGCACGATGATATGTTACCTATGAAAGGAGACCGGATGCCGGGCGAGAATTTTCCTGGCGATAGGATCGTCAGCTTGGTCGATGAGCTCGAAGGGCTGATCGAGGAAGCCAAGCCGCCTTTCGGCAAGAACGCTCAGTTCAAGGTCATCGACGCCGACGTGTTCTTCAACATCCTCGACGAGATCCGCATGAGCTATCCCGAGGAGTGGCAGAAGTCCCGCCGTATCCTTAAGGAGCGCGAGGAGCTTATGGCTTCCGCCGCCGCTCAGGCTGATTCCATCATCGCTGACGCTCAGCAGCAGGCCCTCACCATTGCCGGTGAGCAGGAGATCGTCC
>USMA01000088.1 GCA_900555765.1 uncultured Collinsella sp. | reverse complement strand
TCCAATTCCTGCCATGTGTTACTCCAAGTGATATTCTTTTGCGGTTTCGTCGTACATTTTCTGGTAGTTGGCCAGCATCTGCTCGTGGTGGAAGTAGGCGTCCACTCGTCTCTGTCCAATGCGGCCCATCTCCTCCCGGCGGGCACGGCTGGCGCACATCTTTTCCATAGCGTCGGCCAGGCCCTGGCGGTACATGGGCGGCACGCAGTAGCCCGCAATGCCAAAGGTGTCCCCGGGGGCGCCCTCCAGCAGCTCCCGGCAGCAGCCCACCTCGGTGGTCACGCAGGGGCGGCGGGCCGCCATGGATTCCAGCACCGAGAGTGGCTGCCCCTCCGAGATGCTGGTGAGGATGGTGAAATCCAGTTTCTGCATATACTGCACCACGTCCACACGGCCGGTGAAGAGCAGATTTTTGATCTGCAATTGCTCCACCAGCGCATAGCACTCGTTGGCGTAACCCTCATCGTCCACGCCGCCAATGATGTGGAGACGGACGTTGGGTACCCGGGAGGCCAGCTCAAAGAAAGCGTAGATCATGGTCTTGACGTCCTTGATGGGCGCCAGGCGCACCACCGCGCCAATGTCCACCCAGCCGTCATCGGGCTTTAAGGGAATGTCCTTAAAGCGGTCGAACTGGATGCCGTTGGGGATGACCAGGCATTTGTCCGCATCGCAGCCCATATCGATCTGCGTCTTGCGGGCGTTATGGAACAAACTGGTCACGCGGAAGGCGCGACGGTAGATCTCCTCCGAAAGCAGGTAGAAAAAGCGGATCCAGCGGTCCTTAAACGACGGCACCACCCAGTCAGCGCGAATGATCTCTTCCTCGCGTTCGCGAGTATAGATGCCATGCTCGGTCAGCAGCACCGGCGCATGGTGAACGCTTGAGCCCAGGCAGGCGAGCAGGCCACCGTAGCCGGTCGAGATGGCGTGGTACACATCGGCCACCGGCACCTCGCTGCCCAGAAGGTAGAGCACGGGCAGCAGCATGGAGCGCATGGTGTGGAATGCATCGGCAAAGGGCGTGTATGGGTACTCGGCCAGGCACACGTCGCGAAAGATATCCATAAAGGCGCGACTCTGCAAAAACGAGAGCGGATGCACGCGACGGCGCTGGAAGATATCGAATAGCACGTCCCAGTCCGGATTGGAGAGCGACACCAGGCGGCGCAGCGCCTCGCGCTCGCGGGCGTTAAAGTCGGCCTCTTCTTGCTCGCCCGATAGGCGCAGGGCGTCGTCCAGAAACACCTCGTGCACCTCGACCACGTTGCCGGGCAGCTCGTAGACAAACTTGCCGCGGTCGACAGCATGCGCGCCAATCACCCACAGCACAAACTCGTGCTCGGGCATGGCCTGTATGTAGCCGTGCATCCAGGTGGACACGCCGCCGTGCACATAGGGGTAGCAACCCTCGAGTACCAAGCAGATTCTCATTTGTCGCCACCCTCCTTGCGTGCAATGGTCACCGTCTTGTCCGTGGCTTTGACCAGGTACAGGTCGCCCGTCAGATGCGTAATCTCGCCACCCGTGACTGCACCGGGCTCACCGTTGTTGGCGCGGAACATGAGCCACGCCTCGTCGTGGAAATTGCCCAGGCTGAGCGTCCAGGCATCCGCACTTGTATCCACGCTCACCGTCACGGACGAAAAGCGCTGGATGGCGCCCGAGCATTCCGAACCGGTCTGGCGCCGCAGGTCGGGCGCAGACTTGGTAAGCCACTCCAGGTAGTTGGTCAGACCGCCCTTGTAGACCTCCCAGCCCTCCTTGGCGCCGCGATCGGGATCGAGCAGATCATCCGGGTGCATAAAGTGCGTACTCACGTAGTGCATGTTGAGCTCGGACACGGCTGCCAGACGCATATAGGAATCGTTGACCATGCCGCCCGAGACAATACGTGGCTGCTCCACAATGCCATCGCGCGCCTCGCCTATCTCCTGCACATGGGGCTAGACGGTGCCATCCTCAAAATACGTACTGGCGATGGTCTTAATGCGCGGAACGTCGGTGCCAATAAGCTTGCGCGCACGGGCCGAAAGGATATTCGACGGTGGCACATAGCCCGAGCCGTGCGCGTTGGGCAGCACCTCGTCCTGAAAGGCGATGAGCTCGTTGAGCGACGCGACGAGCGTTTCCTCGTTCTTCCACGTCTTGTAGTCGTACAGCTTGCCATAGTCGGTATCCCAGAGCGCCAGAGGCTGATGGTTGTAGCCGTGAAAGCCCAGCTCTCCGCCCATCTGCAGCAGCATGCCGCCAAAGTAGCGGAACTGCGTGGTATCGGCCTGGCGCGCGGGCTCGGTCTGGTTGACCGCGTCCTCGTAGTTTTCGATCATCACGCCGGTAAAGCGAATGCCATATTTTTGCGCGAGCTTTTGCAGATCGGGCCACCAAACCTTGGTGTAAAAATCGGCAATGGAAAGCCCGTAGTCGCGCTTGATGTAGGTGCCATCGCCCGAGGGCACGGGGCTGGGAAAGTCGTCTAGGTAGAAAACGGCGCTGTTGATGACCGGATAGGCCGTGGCATCGCCCAGCAGGCTGATCGCCGCGGCGTAAAAACCGCGCATAACCTTGTCATAGATACCGATATTGCATACCACGGTGCGCCCGCTACCGCAGTCATTCGACCAAATGAGCGGGGCGCCCGCATCGCCGGTCTTAGCCCACACACGAGCCGTCTCGCGCAGCGAAACCGAAAGCGACGAATCGAAGGGGTCCGAGAGCTCGTAGCGCTCTCCCCCGCCCAGCATAAAGTCCTCGCTCGGCACAATGCTTTCGGCTTTTACATAGTCATATCCGGCCGATTCAATGCCAAGCTTGGGGGCAATTACTTGCAGATAGCTCGAGTTATCCGGAGGCATGGCGAGCATAAGCGAACCACCGGCACTCACCCAACTCATAATGTCACTCAGGTGCGTACCGAGCCCATCGAGCGACGGCATGAGCAAAATCACGCGATCGAAGGAGGTCAGCGAGGGAATGGCATCCACGCCGTCCAGGGCAAGGTCCACGTCGCGGTGCGCGATCTTCATGTCGAGCAGGATCTGGTCAAACTGCTCCTTTACGTCCTCGACGCCAGCTTGGTCGGAATCGGTAATGACCAGGCACGTGGGCTTTTGGCCAAATATTGCGGAGGAAGCCGGCACCGCATCGTTGGCGGCAAGCATCCCCAGCTTATGCTGGCCCGCACTGTACTGCACGCCGGCGCGCTCCACCAGCAGCACGGCCGCCATGGCAATAAAGACCGCCCACACCACAAGCAGCCCCATCCAGCGAAAATGGCCCGCACGGTCGCGGATATGCTGCACCACGCTCATCGGGCCTCCTCTCCGTTGCGCCAAAACGCCAGTTCCTCGCGGTTGGCGGCGCTCAAGTATACATGCTGTTTGTCAATCGCATCGATCACGCGGTGGACCTCGTCACCGTCGCGGCGCATCACCGCCAGGCGCAGGCAAAGCATCCAAACCTCCTGCTCCTCGGGCACGTCGAGCACCAGCTGGTCGGTCACGGCCTGCGCCTCGTCGATCTGTCCGACATCGGCCAGCGCCGTCGCGTATCGAATGCGAAGCTCAAGGGTGTCCTCGCGCTCGCAGCGACGCGCAAGCAAGCGCGCGTACTGTTGGCGTTGAATCTGAGCCACGCGCCCCTCAGCCAAGCCCGAGCCCAAGTATACACCAAGAAAATCGCAGTATTCGTTGAGGTTTTGCGCGCTCGGGTCCGTCTTAAAGGCACGCTCCAGCTGCTGCAGTTTAAGGTCGGACTCCTTGGAGATCTGCGCCACCGCCGTCGCGGCATAGTGAGCCACCTCAACGTCGTCGTTAAGCTTAGCCGCCTGCAGCTGCGCCAGGTACGCGTCGGGCTCCTCGGTGAGCATGGAGAGCATTAGGCGGCGCCGGTCTGCCGGGTCGTTGACGATGAGCGCCTCCTCGAGCGGGATCACGCCTGCATCGGCATCACGTTCGTGCACTAAGATGCTGCGATGCAGGTCGTCGTTGAAGCGCAGCGACTCCAGCGCAGACTCATTCAGTCCCTCGCCAAACACCGCGCTGCAGACCGATAGCAGAACCACCAGCAACGGGCCCCACAGCGGCACCAGCACTATCACAGGCAGCATGTGCCCGCGCACCGGCAGCAGGCCCAACTTCATGAGCGTCCACAGCACCAGGCAAACCAGCGCATGAATCAGCAGCAAGACGGCAGCAACGACAAGCGAGATCAAGCGGCACCCCCCTCACCGTCACCGGTGTAAGAGATGTGCTGCAACAGCGCCACGATATCCTCGCCGTCGACGGGCTCCACCTCAATCTGCTTTTCGCTCAGGCGCTCGCGGATAATGGGCAGATCGCACGCCTTTGCCTGGCGCATAAGCAGGTAGAGCACATCGCCGTCGACCAAGCCTGCCGCGTCGCTCTCGCGGATTGTCGACCCAATTGCGCCCACCAGCTCGCCGACAGGCTCCATGCCCGGTACCACGCGCAGGAGCAAAAAACTCCCCATCTTGCTATCTGCCAGCGCCTGCTCCGCCGCGAGCTCTTGGCCAAAGGCGGCCTGCTTGAGCACGCAAGTGCCATCAACGCAGCGTTTATCCTGTGCCACCGCCTCATAGTCAAAGGCACGGCCCAGCGCGCTTTCGACCAGGCCGCACAAGATGCGGAACAGGTTTTGATAATAGAGGGTCATTTGGTTTTCGGCCGCACTACGCACAAAGATCAACACGGCGGGTGCCCCTTCGCGCACGATCGTGTATCCAAACATGGGAAGCCCCGGCGTCAGCTCGCGGTTCACCCACAGGTTCGAACGACCCCCGTCGCCCAAAAGAGGTGCAAGCTGCTCAAGCGTGAGCGAGCGTGCGGCATCTTCGGCAATCGCGGGACTTGCTGCCACCAGGCGTGCAAATGCCCCGCCCGAAACATGGTAGATCGCCACCGAATCGTTCTCGAGGATCTCGCCCAGAAGCTCGCAGCACTTGCGATAGATGTCGCGTGGGTTGAGTACGTCGAGCTCCTGCGTCACGGCAAAGATCTTGCCAAAGCTGTCGTGGCGACCCACAATCTGGCGCCTGTACGCGCGCTTGTCCTCGATCGCGTCGTGGTAAAGCTGTGTGAGGAACGTATTGCGATTACGCACGAGCTCGTTTAAATCGCGCTCCGCCCTAATGGCTTCGCTGTTGCGCAGCTGCACATAGCCGCACACGGCACCCACCACAAAGTACGCAATAAACGGCAGCCAGTTGGACGGCTCGTAAAAGAGACCCTGGAAGGTATAACCGTACTGAGTAAAGTAGCTCGCGGCCAAACCCACCGACGCCAGCAGCGCCGCAACCAGGCCAAAATCGAGCCCATACAGCGTGCCGATCAGTACCACGTACAGCAGGCGGTAGTCGAGCACGTTAAGCTGCGCAGACTGCGAAAACACCAGCTCCAGGCCCTCAAAGCGCACCCAGGCCAGCGCGGTCTCCAGGCAT